>DAHZQE010000319.1:0-3172 GCA_027409005.1 Ferrimicrobium sp.
TGAGTTTGGAATTGCGCCATCCTTGAGTGCGGCTTCGATGAAGGTGTAGCTGATGCTTCCAGGTGGACAATCTGGCCGCAGATGATCCGCGATAACATGGTCCGCCTGCGCTTCGGTCCTTACCACCCGGCCGCCGTTGCCTTGAATGCGCTGGACATAGGTCGCCCGGAAGGGCACCCTCTGCAGGATGAAGAATGCGAGGCCATCGAAGAGGCCGCCGATGGCTGGTGTTGCGCCATGTGCCTGCGATACCACCATCGGCGCCATGGCCGTGATGTTACGAAGTGAAATCCGAGGTCGTGAAGACGCGTCGAGGCCCAGGTCGCGTCGCATGGAGTGTATGGAAAGTAGAGGTGGGGTCTTTGTGGACTGATGGATGCCTGAGGCAGACAAGCCTGCACGTTCACAAGGCAGCTCCATTTCCGCCACCATCATTCTCGCCGCTCAATATGATGCAGACATCGCGACGGGCTAATCTCCCACTCTGCTCGATGGACACGCTCATTTGCAGTACCGTGATCACGATGGTGTATTCAACCTTGCTCAGCAGCCCACTAGGCTGACGAGCCTCCCGCTTCTGCAGCAGCCACGCAGGCGCGACCCACAGCCCTAAAACGCTGTTCGGACATAGTCTGAGACACCGTCCTGTGACCTTCATTCACATCGAATGGGACCATGGACCCCCTCAAGAAGGTCCTCATAGCGATCCTGGTCCTCTCTCTGCTGACCTTCATCGTACTCTTCGGCCAACTGCCAGCACTTCGAAAGACGCCGATCGGATGGCTTCAGCGAGCCTTGAGCGTCCGACTTCCGAATGGTCTGAGATTCCTTGATCAGAAGCTGACTGGGGGGAGAGTGACGGGTCGAGCTCAGAGGCTGAGCCACTACCTATTGTATGAAAAGAACCCTATCGTGCTTGTACGCTGTCCCGCTCCCTCCAACTGCACCTGGTTACTGACTCGACAAGATCATCTTCCTCTCCCTAGTGATTGCCAGCTCAACCCTCTTCATCAATGCAACTTGGTCCCGTCTGCCTCTGGCCCTCCGTGTACCGATTCCGCCAATCGTTCTGGCACCGCTCTACCTCACCTATCTGACCGTGACCTCGACTTCCCACTACGTCACCTCAGTAAGCCTCCAGGCTCGTCTCCGCGACTGGCCCTACGACCACATCCTCTTCAGACCAAAGACCTACTGCCGAACCTGTGACCAACCCAAACCTGCTCGCAGCAAACATTGCAGCCTCTGCGGATACTGCGTGGCGAAATGCGATCACCATTGTCCGTGGGTGAATAACTGTCTCGGACGCGGGAACTATCGGCACTTCCTTGCACTGCTCTGGACGCTGGGATTGATGCAAGCGTATGGCGCTTATCTCGCTTATTATGTCCTGAGTCCGTATCTGAGAATGAGCATCGCGTTTAGTCCGACCGATCCGGATTACTGGTCTCAACTCGGTAACGCTGTAATGAGAGCTATGAACGCGGGTGGGGTATCAGTCGCCGGCGTGGGTATGCTGGCTGCATCGACAACGTGTTTGCCGTTGGGTCTACTGGGCTACCATCTATACTTGATTTGGGCAGGTATGACGACGAATGAGTCGCAGAAATGGGCGGACTGGCGGGATGACATGAGAGATGGACATGTCTTCAAGGCTTCGAGAGCTGATTTGCGGCGACACAATCAGCTGCGGAAGTGTGGTGGTGGCGGGATGGCGAATCGGAATGGCCAGCTCAACCCGGCGCTCGATGTAGATGATTGTGAGGAAGATGATGACCCGTGGCCGCTGCAGAGCGACCAGATCGTTGTTGCTACGAGTGATGGCAAGCCGCCGCAAGGACAGGAGGCTTTGTGGAAGCGGATTTGGAGTTTGGACGAGGTAGACAATATTTACGATCGCGGTGGGTGGGAGAATCTGATGGAAGTCTTGCGAGGTCGGTAGATGTGCCGTACAGGACTCCCTCCTCCACCAGAGGGCTGCGATTCTACAAGCTGGGGCGTTTGTCAACGTATGCCACACTCATCGCTTCGTGTCGACGTACGGTAATACCCGTCGTAAAGCTTGGGTAACTCTTCAGTGCGGCACTTGGTCATCAGGCGACATACCTATGCGTGAAAGTGCGCGGCTTGGCCAATAACACTACTGAAGTGCCGCACTTTCCATCGCGATTATCAATTAGCTTCGGAAGTGCTGAAGAGTACATGCACCCCACTCCACAGGGGTTTCAACAGCCAGACTGAAGCGACATTGTTAAGCTTCAAGAAGGCTTCGGAGCCAGCGGCGGAGATGATTTTTTGTTGGCCATCTCTGCAGCTGTCTTATTTTCAGCCTGGCGCGCCCGTCGCTTACGGTCCGATGTGCTCAAGCGCGAACCGCCGCGCCTTGTTTGGCCTGCTGGCGGCCTACTTCCGTTTCTATAAGCGGAGGCAGCATTGGTCCAGATCACCGGAGCAACTACGCTGTTACGAACATGCACAGGGTTGCATTGGATTTTAGAGAGACTAGCGAGCGCGCTGCCAGGCTCTTGCTGCTCTCGCACAGCAAGGGTGAGCATAGCTTGAAGGGTGTATGCTGCGTCGTTGCCAGCGTTGTGAAGATTGACAGGCCGGATGTTTCCCAGGCTGTGCAGCAGTCTTGAAAGCCCGACTTGGTTCTTTTTTGAACTGACCATCTTCTGTGTGTCAATGGTCTTCACAATGTTGCCGTGAGCCTTAAGGCTAAACCCTAGCTTCCGAAGGTAGACATCGTCGGAGCCTGCACCGTGCGCCACGAACACCACGTTGCGAGACGCAGAGCCGATGTGTACGCTAGCATCCCAGCTCTGATGTAGTTTGGTGGGATCGCGGAAAATCCTGCGGAGGATTTCCTTGGCTTCCGCAAGATCGACCCAAACAGTCGACCCGAAGCCGAATGAATCCGGGCAGCCTTTGATGAAAGCCTTGTTGCGTAGATGACCGTATTGTATCGGACGAAGATGGGCGTGTTTGATCTTCTTGAACCATTCCTGGCAGTCAACCCCGGGATTGACTCCGGCAATGTCGTTGGCATCCAGAACAGCAAGGCCGACTTCGGTGATCTTGCTTTGGGCATGCTCAAATGCCTCGCAGTCGATGCAGACGAAGATTGGTTCTGAGTATTGCACTTTTAATTCCTTAGGACTTTCCACCAGCT
>DAHZQE010000321.1:0-5798 GCA_027409005.1 Ferrimicrobium sp.
GCTAGAGGCGTACACGAACAAGAAAGCGGTGCATGTCAATCTGGGGACGTGGCTGTGATTCAGTCATGGGGAGCGAAGAGATAACGAAAGCAGACAGCGCTCAGCACCACAAAAATCTCGAGTCTCACCAAGTCTATCCAGGAAGTGGGAACGACATGAGTGACAGGATCTGCGACCTGTATATCAGTTTCGAGCTTTCCATGCAGCTCATCACTATAAGGCTAAGCTCTTCTCAGTGCATGCCTCTCTCTCCTCTCCTTCCTCCAATCCACGCCTCTCAACTTCGGCTGAACTCTTACCCTCATACCACTCTTCTTTTGATCCTCATCGACCCATTCTCCACCACTGAGCAAATGGGTAAGACCTCCTCCCTTCACTACCAGTTCCTCGAACCCTCCTTCTTCGACAACAACGCCGCGGTCCAGTACTACAATCCGCTCAGCCATCTCCATCATCTCCCGCGCATGCGTGATGATAACCACCGTCATCGCTCGGCTCTTATCGTTGACGAGACCCTGGATCGTCTGCCGGACTAAGGCCGCAGATTCTACGTCGAGGGCCGACGTCGCTTCATCCAGGATGAGGACGTCTGGACGGCGGACGAGCGCGCGAGCGATATTGATTCGCTGCGCCTGTCCGCCTGAGAGACCCACGCCTCCATCACCGATGAGGGTGTCGTAGCCTAGAGGGAGGGATTGAATGAAGTTGTGGATACCTGCCTTCCGTGCAGCATCAAAGATAGCCTCGGCGTCACGGAAAGGTGAGGTGAGAGGCAGACCGTAGGTGATGTTCTCGGCGACCGTTGCGGCGAATATCGTGGGATTTTGCAGCACTGGTACAATGAGCGAGCGGAGAGAAGTGGTGGAGATGAGGCGCATCTCCCTGCCGGCGAGGAGAAGTTCGCCGGAAGAGGCAGAGGGCGTTTGGGCTGTGGACCAGATGTCGAGGATGAGGTTTGCGACGGTCGATTTCCCAGATCCGGAGCCACCGACGATAGCGGTGCTAGTTCCGGGCTCAAGGCGTAAGTTTAGATTGTGAAGGATGATTTGGTCCGGACGGGAAGGGTAGGCGAAGCGAATATTGGTGAAGAGGATGTTGCCCACACTCTCGATCCTGGTATCGCCAAGATGCTCGTGGGAGTCTCGTGGGAGGTATGCAAGGCGTAGGAGACAAGATGCAGCGACTGCAGCGGTGTTTACTTGCGGGATGCTGCTCAGTATCATGCCGACATTCCCCAGCACAAACATGAGCATGACCACAACGATGATGATATCTTTGGTCGTCGTGCCCTGGCTAACGAGATAGGAACCCATGTAGAAGACATAGGCTGTCGAGAAACTTGCGGCGGATTCCGACAGGCCGAAGAAGAAGCCGGTGTAGAAGGACCGCTGCATGCCGATGAGCAGGGCCTTGTTCGTCGACACAGTGTACTTGTCGACGAAGTGGTCTTCCAGCGTCAGAGCACACACAGTCTTAATATTGGTGAAGGTCTCCGTAAAGATTGCGGAAGCAGCTTCAGCAGCTGAATTGGCGGCGCTCTCCCACTTGCCGCTCACCGCTGCGAAGACTCTCGAGACAGCCAGGATGTACGGACCGACGCAAACGGCGATGAGCGTCATCTTCCACTGTTGCGCAAGCGACCAAATCAAAGCGACAGTGCACATGACAACTACAGTATACCCTAGCGCGGTGTACGTACCGAGTAGATCTCGCATAGTCTCAGCGCAACGGTCGAGGCTGTCGACCAGGATAGACACAGCATTCTCGTCCAGGTCGAAGAAGGCCTTTGGTTGATCCAGTACTCGTTCGACTGCTCGGTTGCGGAAGCCATCGACCCACATTTGACTTGCGCACCCGAACAGGTAGCGCTGTAGACCGGTGTGGAAGCCATCCACGGCGGCGATGCCTAGGATAGCGAGCGAGTAGATGAGTTGCATGTGACTTTGTCCCTCGGGGTTGGCGTAGGTGGCCAAGAGTTTGGATAGAATGTAGGAGAACAACGGCGTCGCAACAGCATGCACCGATGCCCCAAAGAAAGCCATCAAAATGATCGCCCTCGCCTGCGCCGAAACCGTCGGCCAAACGGTGCCCATGATGTTCAGCAGAGTCCATTTCTTGTGCAATACAAGCGTTCTTGTACCCTCTTCATCCTTCAACTTCGCAAAAGGCGCATTGCCGAGCTCCACCATCTCGAGTGGGGTCACTGGTCTCCTGGTTCTCTCACCAGCGATCGCTGACCTTGACTCTGCGGCGAATTGACCGGTCCGGTCGACCAGTGTCTGCAACATTGCGGAGAATCTCCTGCTATTTCGCTTCGTCTCCGGGGACGGAGGGACAGCGTCAGGTAGACTGTTGTCGAACAATCGAGAGAGCCTAGAGGAGTCGGTGGGCGATGGAGGCGTTGGCGTCTGCAAGTTCCTATTGTTCCACGCTGGAACAGCCATGCTGGGAATAAATCTCCCGAATGGTCCCATCGCGGGTATCGCATCTTCGATGACGGCAGGGAGAAATGTCTGTCGTTTGTTGACCGTGGCTTCAACAGCGTCGAGATGAGCTTCCAGAGGATCAACAGGAAGAGCGCTACGCCTGAAGTCAGTGCTCATGGTATCGATTGACGAGCGACGGGTCCAGATGGGGATATCACCAAAAATTTTCTTGCGTGCGTCGAAAGGTGATACTGTCGCTCGCTGATCCTCCGGTAAGAAGTCCTGGAAGGGAGTGTCCTTCATCTTCTCTAGGTGCTTACGGTAGCCGTCTTGCACTAGCTTGCCCTGTTGCAGCACGTACAAGTAGTCGTCGGGTAGGATCTGAGTGATGTCGTGGGTAATGATTATTGTCGTCTTGCCCTTACGCCAATGGCGGATAGCGTCCATCATGAGCGCTCTGCTAATGTGGTCCAGGGCGCTCGTTGATTCGTCCAAGATCAGGATCGGAGTGTCACGCAGCCGCGCCCTTGCTAATGCCATTCTCTGGCGCTGTCCACCTGACATTGCGCCTCCCTTGAAGCCAACAATAGTGTCAAGGCCATCAGGCATATCGCTGATCATCAATTGTAAAAGCGCAAACTGCGCAGCCTCTTGGACTTCTTCCCGACTCACGTTCTCGTAGTCCTTGCGACCAAGAGCAATATTCCTGAATACTGTGTCGTTGAAGAGCAAGCTTGTTTGCTCGACCAGAGTCACGTTCGATCGCAGCCAGCTGACCTGCAATGCTTCCAACGGCGCGCCGTCTAGGGTGATCTCGCCTTGCTGCACGTTGTAGAAGCGCATGAGCAATTGGTTGAGAGTACTCTTCCCAGATCCGCTCTTGCCGATCAAGAAAGTAGTCTCGCCACCCGGTATCGTCAGCGTCACATTATCCAGAGCCAGCTGGTGAGGCCGCGCAGGATACGCAAATGATAGGCCACGGACATCGATCTCGCCATAGCATGTACTTGGAGCAAGCAAACCTAGCCTTTTTCTTTTCACACTCCCACGCTGCTGAACTTCGGCCATAACGGCGCGCAACGTCCCACCAGCAGTCCGCCCTTTCTCAAGGATGACGACCTGTGGCATGATAATTTGCAGTCCTTGAAACCCGCCGATAGCAGCCAAGAATGCAGTGACTACCCTTGCCACATCAGCTTGCCCGTCTGCAACCAATCGACCGCCGTAGTAGAAGCCCTGCACGAACATCGAGCTACCAAAGAAGACCGTGAGTCCGTACTGTATACCCGCGGCCCGCGCAACACGATAGAAGCACTGCCTTGCCTCGATGATCACAGCCATGTATTTGCTCCGCTCAATGCCCTGGCTGTTGAAGCATTTCACAGTCTCAATGGCACTGAAAGCACTACTTGTGTACTTCTGCGCTTCGCCAAGCTTGTTCATTTGCGCTCCGATGCTCTTCTGCATGACACCGCTCAGCACACCGAAAGCAAGAAGCATGAGCGGCGCCGTCGACAGGGTCACAACCGTGATCTTCCATTGGTAGTAGAATGCTTCCGTCAGGCTGAGGAAACATTGTGCCGTGGCCGAGAAGACAAGGCCTAGGGGCTGGCTAGTAGCGAGCTGCAAGTCACGGATCTGTGCCTGTAGCCGTGGAAGAAGTGCACCGATGCCGTTCTTACGCATATCGTACCATTCGATGTCCTTCTCCAGCAATCCGTGAAAGAGTCTATCGCGCATGCTCTTGGCTTGGAGCTCACCGAATGCAAGCCAGCAAACGAACTCCAAGCTGTGAAAGAACCAAGAGCCTCCCGCCATCGCCAAAAGGTAGAAGACATACTTCTTCTGTTCGATCATGAAATGGTCGAGCGTCCAAGCTCCGGAGGCATAGGAAGTAAAGCCTTGGAAGAGCTTGCCGGTGAGGTACGATTGGAACGGTGACGCCGTGCCGGACAGGATAGAGCAAAAGATGCCCAGGAAAAGGAGCGGGAGGTTGCTTCTGGTCGTGAAATAGAAGAGTGCTTTCCATGGCGGCCTTCGAGGTGGATCGTCACCGATCGGCGACTTTGGCGAGTCCTTCTTTGGTGCATTCTTGCCGGCCGGTAGCGACGATGTTGTGCCACGGAGAGGCTCTGGTCGGCTTCTCGGCGGCATCACCTCGACTGGCGCAGGGTTGCCATGTGCGGCGGTTGATTGTCTTGCGCGCGTCCGGAAAGACTGCACGCGCGAATGTGCTCTGCATAAAATTAGCACCGCATTCACAGCGGCGGGCCGTGAAGTGACGTTGACGTTCGAAGTCATAGCCTCAGATTGCCTTTTGCGGATGGTGAAAGCGGGCATCGAAGAATGCCGTCTTGGTATTGTTCTTGCACGTGCCTGCATGTTCTACTTTTTGGCATTTATCTCTTCGCCACCGCCCCGCCTGGGTGCCTTGATCCTCGTTATTATCAACAAATACAATATGTTCCAGGCGCTGCACCGACAGGAACCAATCTGCCCGGGAAAGGACTGATCGAGCGTAGTCATGTGCCCGCACGTCGTCTTCGACTACTCGGACATCATCGGCGGGAGTCGCGGACGCTACTAGTGAGTATGCCAGTGCCAACCGGACTGTCGCAGTGGATACGGGTGTGCTGACGAGTCCACAGGCGCTGCGTCAGTCGGAAGAGAAATCATAAATATGCTTTGAGGGAGCCTTGCTTTTTCCTCAAGCACCCTTCGCTTTCTGCGCCTTCTCATATACCCAATCGTTCAGACCAGCCCGGTTCCTCGCGATCTCAATAGCATAAAATTGCATCCTTACTGCAAAGATGGTCTCCTTCTCTCCGTATTCCCACGCTGGGTTCGCCCTCAGCATTGTGCCGAAGTTGAAATCCTCAATCTTCTTCTCGTACTCATTGATGAAATTTCGCCACCTCTCCTTGCCCGCTTTGCTCTTCATCTCGTCTTCATTGATCGTAGCCTTCAGGTCGAAGTCGGGAAACTCACGGTTGAAGTGGGCGAGGATGTCGTCGTCCATCTTCGTCAGACGGAGCTTGGAGCCGGGAATCTTCTCGAGAATGGACCAGTACGTGGACATGTGTTCGACGACTGCGACGGGTCAGCACAAAAAGTTTGAAGGTGTACATATCATAGGAACCTACCTTTGACTGCAAATTGCTTCTCAATCTCCTCGAAGTTGTCAGCTTCTTCAGGGTTGAGCACCGCGCCATCCGGACCGTTAAGAGACATATCGAGTGTTCTTAGAGTATTCCTATTGTCGATGAACTCGTGTCGTGCGCTGTTCCAGCGTGCTGTGTGAAATATGTTGAGGTTTTGCGAGGACCTCGACAAGGTTCACTCATGGACATCGCCCACGTGATAGTGGGGCGG
>DAHZQE010000330.1:0-9958 GCA_027409005.1 Ferrimicrobium sp.
CGTGCTGTGGTGAAAGATGATGTGAATGTAAGTGAAGACTACTCTCACGTGCTCGAGTCAAATTATTTGAGTGACAGGTAGGCATTCGAGATCTTGGCATGGGGAAAGCACGCTCGAGGTTACGCAGGGACTGCGGGGCAATATATTCCGCGAGTCAGAAGGCATTGGGTCAATCAAAGGTACATGCTTCAGGCAAATTGTGTATTTAGCACAGTGAAGCAGTTTGTGACGATTTCATTGCTCCTATCTACCTCCAACGCTACTAGTATACCCTACTACCACCTCATCATACCAGCAAGGCTCCGCTGTTCGTCGAAATCATGGACCCAGTGACGTTCTCGTCCTTAAGCAGATACAGATACGATTCAGCAACATCCTCGACCCTTCCAAACCGGCCCGTAGGCACGGAGTTGACGATGCGTTTCTTGAGATCCTCTTTCTGCTGCTCGGTCATGTGACTCCAGAGCTCTGTGTCAACAGCACCCGGTGAGACGAGATTGACTCGAATCGGCTTCAGATCGAGCGCTAGTCCTCTCGTCAAGCCCTGCAGACCTGTAGCAAAGCCGTTGATGACCGCCCAATCGGGTCTAGGCTTCTCGGAGACCGAACCAGTCGTCAACGTGATTGAAGACTTGGGTCCGCCCGAGAGGTACCTTGGAGCGATCTTACTGAGAATCAACGGGCCGAAGAAGCGGACAGTGCCTGCCTTGAGCACCTTATCGATGTCGATCGAGTCGATCTTCATCATGGCCAAGGGGTCACCAGCGGTGTAGATGACATGGTCCAGCTTGCCAATCTTCTCGAAGAGTTCAGTGAGAGTCTGCTCGAGCTTGGTGTAGTCCCCTAAGTTTGCTGCATGACCAGAGACGCGATCCTTTGCGGAAGGGTAGGACTTGATCAACTTCTCGACAGTGGATTTCACTCGATCTGGACTCGACGAGGAGACAATGACGATGGCTCCGTTTTCAACAAGTGCTTCTGCGACGCCGAAACCAATGCCTTGGGATTGGTTAGCACTGAGTAATGTGAATTATAATTGCGACCGTACGTACCTGAAGAGCCACCAATCACCAAGACCTTGGCTCCCTTGAGCTTGTTAGTATACTTGACTTGGTCCGCCATTGCGTCCTGCTTTGATGTCGTTGTCGTATGCGTTGGTCTATATTCGCATTCAATCTTGAAATTGAAACTACTATGAGTTGTCAATATATGTATTTTGTAATCAATGTGATGGAGCGTCTGCACTAGTAGGAGAAAACGCGGAGTTATTGACGTCACGAGCGGACTTAAGCGCAATGATTTAGGGTCTCATGCATATATGCCATTTGCACCAATTAGAGCGTGGCCAAGTTTGCGCCCTTTGCAGGTTCAACTTCGTACTTCTTTATGGGTGGCTGAGATTGCGCGGTGTGGTAGCTGTAATCTCCCTGTCCTCTCGTCCGGATCGACCGGGTGAACAGTCAGCGCGTATGAGTGCGGTGTGCGTCCCAAGATCCTCAAGTTGGGGTGGCAGGTAGCGCGAGGAGTATGCTGTGCGACGGACGGCAGCCGGTCACTCATGTGCTAACCGGACAATGAAGCCGCTGGCAACGGAGGGCAATGCACGGGGCGCGTAGCCAACGCGTTGCTATTAAATCCTTGCTCCAGCTGGTCTGCCGACAGCTACGTATCGCGGCCATTAGGTCGGCTTGAGGTCGCATCCATACTTATCATCGAAACTGCCACCGCTGGTCGACTTGTTTCCGTGTCACCTGTGTGCCGTCAGTACGCCCTTCCGCTAAATTACCGGATCGACTTACCAAAGGTGCAACCAACAACGTCGCAACAGCCAGCGCTGCAACAGTAGCCAGCATCTGGAACTTGTTGAAGTCTTTCCCAAGGATGTCGAAGCTGAAACTAGGACTCAGCCTGGTGCCAAAAATGTCCAGGCCGTACGCGAACACAACACTCGTGCTCTCAATGGAAGCCGGGCTTGTGACGATATCTTTGATCCCCACGACTTCTCGCTGGTGATTGAGATACCACTTCGGGTCGAATTCAATAGTCGGTGAGTACTTCACCAAACCTTCCATTTGCTCGTCCTTTGTCGGATCACGGCCTACCGGTCGCCTTGGATCAACGGCACCGTACGGGATGCCGACAATGGCATGCGAGTCGGGCAGAACGGCTAGAATTTGGCGGGACGTGATGCCTTGCCTCGTCTGCGTTACACCGAGCTTAGAGATCGGCTCAGGGATCTGATAGGACTGCGTGAGAGTGAAGGGCTCTGCAACATTTTCCAGGCTTGAGTAGTTGCTCTTTCCGGTCAAGGCTCCGCGGTCGTTCGGAATGAGGGACTCGAACAACTCGCCCATGACAAGCTGGTGTCCCTTTGGCGTATCACCGAAAGCGTCGGCTGTGAAGGAGTATGCGAACCAGTTCTCTGACATAATGCTTCCGATCGGCGCCGAGAAATCAACGTCATGGTGAACGCTCGTGTAGATGACGGCGCCAGAGACCGTGTTGATTACGTAGAATGTCGCCGTTCTACTGCGATCCTTGGCCGTTGCAAGGAGCGCGAGATTCGGGTCGAGATACTTGTAGAGCACCCTGCGGTCGCCCAAGACTTTGCCGATCGAGGCCACAGGATCATTAATCGGACGAGGGACGAAGGTCACGATGCGTTCGCCTGCGCTGGGTGTGAAGTGCCAAGCTTCCTTAGACTCGAGAGTGGCATCGAGCTTGCCATCTTTCAACGTGAACGAAACTTGCCGCGGAGCGTTAGCGTCCTTCTCGGGGACTGGAAGAACCGAGAAGAGCTGCTCGCCCGTTGTAGAGTTGTACTGCACGCCATTCGCAGCCTGGGAGCTGACGGCCAAAACGCCAGCTTTGCTCGAAGCGAGTCGAGGCTGCCAAGACTGGCCAGGCTGTAGATCGGCGACTGGCACGCTCCATAGTATCTTTGTTGCATCACCAGCGTTCAAAGCGACCAGCCTGCCATTCTTAGTGGCGCACACAACCACTTGATGAAAGCCGAAACTGTCGCTTGTAGCATCCTCGGCGCTCGTCCCAAGAAAACCATTGATGACCTTCTGTGGAAGCGAGGCGAGGAAGACCGGCAGCTTTTGAAGATCCTTCAGGTGCCGTCTGACACGATGGACATACGCTTGGACTGGGTTGCTGTGCGCCTCGGCCTCGAGTTCATGCATTAATGCTTCAGCTTCGACTGGGCGCACAAAGGTTGCGGCAAGGCTGTTTGCAAGCATTTCTGTCCTGTCCCACACAGCTTTCCCGTCTCGGAAGAGCACCCAGTCGCCTGTGGAGAGGAGCACTGCGGTCCGCACTGCTCCGACAGCATCTCCCTTCATCGAGACTTCGGATACAGCATGCACAGGCTCGACGATTTCGCCAGCTCCGGTGGGCACTCGGTAGTCATTAAGCTGCCACCTGCCAAGGGCTGCGTGCGAAGCTGAGGATACAGTGAACAGTTCATCGCGCGTGATTCTGGTGAAGTAGACGTTCGCGTCGCAGGTGCTGGTTGAGAAAGCGCCTTTACCAGGTAGCTTCGGCAGACTGTATGCCTTTGAGACTTTGTTGCCTTTGGTATCAATGTGGTAGACCTCGGCCCAGTGCGAGCTCGCCGTCTCGTAGTGGATCAAGAAATGCGATAGCGAATTCACGTGGTACGGCGCATGCAGTCGGACTGCTGTTACAGGTTCGCTGCCGTACTTCTCGATGGCAAAGCTTGTCACTTGCTTGTTGCCGATGATGTTGACCTTCAGCGTCGTATATGCCGCATCCGTCCAGGCGATAATGGGCGAGGCCGAGTTTGCTCCAACAGACACAATGGTGTCCGCGTTCGTGACTTCCGTATCCGAGCTAAGTGTGTACTCGTCGACCTTCCTGCCAGTCACCGGGTCAAGAGCGATCACTCTCAGCGTGGCGTATCCAAGCATTGTCTTGTGAAGCAGAATGGCGTATATTTGTGTCGCGGAAGCAGAGAGCTGAAATGGGGTATCCGAGCCATCAATTGCATATTGCCACTTGACAGATCCACTGTCGCCATCGATCCGCCAAATTGTAGGATGCGCACCGCTGGAAAGAGCGATCACATCCTTCGCACCTTCCTTCTCCTTGCCGTCCGCCAGCTCCAGAATTTCAAGGTCTTCCAGCGGCCCTGCGGTATTCGCAACCCATGCCTGCCGCCCATCTGCTGCACTCCAGGCACTGACTTCGCTCCCGTATCCGCTTACAACAACGTCTTGACCTTCAGCGGCTCGCAAGAAGCCAGCGTGGCTGTCGACTCCGCCATCACGCAGCACCTGCCGCCAGACGATGCCCCCAGATTTGGGGTTTACTGCGCCTAATACCCCTTCCTCTGACAGTGTGTACAACAAAGAAGCTCTCGAATGCGGGTTTGGCTGGTGAAAGAAAGACGTGTCTTCCCGTGGTAGGCCTAGCAGAGGATGATGGTAGTCGACGTTCCAGGCCTCATCGGCGAACACAGCTTGTGCACCGCCGAGCAGCAGCGCTACACACGACAGCACCGGGAGCAACATACCGTTGGTGCGGAAACAAACTAGTCTCGTACAGGACTGAAGGCCATATCATTCAAGCGGAGCAGTTTCCGCATTGAAATTCACCGAGCTTTTACCGACACGGATGCGAAGGGCCACGAACAAGGAAGGCACGAGACTCACATGTCTGGTCACCACGCTGAAGACATGCATGCATTGCGGCCCAGTCTTATCGGCCGCCTTATTGAGTCTTGAAATGTCATGACTTGGCCACAGCCTCGAAGTTGCCCTATCAATCGCACCCAGGGTCAAACATCTGTTCGCAGAGAAGTCGGCTAGCCTTGCAGTCATAGCGAAGCCACATGTTCACGCTGCTTCAGACCATTCGGTTTTCACGTCGTCGATGCTGGACACTTTCTTCCCCCATCAGATCGGTCCAACCCCTTACCACACCGCTCACCATTCCCGACTCGATATGCCGTACTGCCCGGCGTGCCTGAGGCTAAACCATAACAAGTCGCGACTCGCACCTCCCGCTGGCCGGCTATTTGCTAGCCCCGCCCAGATTGACCTTGTTCTCGCTTGCGTCAGGAACCAGGAACAAGATCTCTCCGTGCAGCGATGATGAAACACTCATCCTGGTAGGCCGTCACTACCGGAAGACAGCATGGCGGAAGACAGCATGGCGACTTGAATCAGCTCCTGCGACACGCAGCTCCGTCATTCATTCGATCGACCATCCTTCCTTTGAGCTTCTGGAAGCGGAGAAGTGCCTCCCTCGCCGTCACTAACCGGCGTTAGTCAGATAAGCTGCTTTCCAGCGCCATGGAACCTACAGCACGTTACCTGACATAGCCAAGCGTTGCCGTGGCTATTTGAAGCCGGCGAGCGAGCTCCTCTAGCTTACTCAACGTCGCCCTACCGGCGCATTTGGCGGAGATGAAGACGCTGTGACTGGCGGCGCAAGAGCTTTGCGCGTTAACGCTGCCGAAAGCTCGTCCTGCAGACATGCTCGGCGACGCCCAATGACAGCTTTCACGCGTCGCAAAATGTTCTCACTGGCTCATAACTGGCCATCTCCTGTCGCTGTGAACCAGATTCAGAAGGTCGCCTGCTGCGCACGCACGCGGCGGCCAAATATGTTTAGACAAGGACCGACCATGCCGACCAGCTCTGCGCGCCGTGACGCACCGTGTGAAAGAAAAGTTTGGGTGCAGCTTGATGTCAGAAGCCGTCGGCTCCTAGCCAAGCTGGATCTCGCAGCACTTTTTGGCGGAAAGCGACCCATGAACCTAACCGACGTAGCATGCCATGGCGTCGATTCATTTGGTTCTTTGGCGAGCTAATGTCAAGATCCTTTGCGGTAAGAATTGCATTTCTCTTTCCTTTTCTCACATCGACTTCCACACGTTTGCGACCTATCGCACGGCAAAGCGCCTTCGTAGCGTGTCACAGCGTTAAAAACCAACTTATCACACTGCGCTGTGAACGACAGAGTTCAAGCTGACTGGCTCCGCGTATACGTACCTTGCAGGACCAAGGCCGTTTTGAGAAACGCAGTGTCTGGATACGGAAACTGTTATAGCGTTTGACGGCCAGCTGCATTACGCAACCGACATCGAACGTAGCTTGTCAGTATCTTCGTCGTCGCAGTAACTTCCAACAAAGGTACTGCAAGCAACTGCGCGGTCCGGAGCAGTTCAGTAAATGCGCGCAAGGGTCGCGCGGACTCGCGCCAATGAGGGATGTCTCGCGCATATCAAAGGTACAAATCCTGCAGATCCGGACGCTTTGCCGACCGGCGACTTACAGATGGTGAAGGGAGTACCACATTGCTGTGATTGGATCTGGCGGTGTTGGCAAGAGTTGTCTGACTGGTACGAACCAACGGCACTCTTCTGCACAGGACACAACTGATCAGACCACAGCACAATTCGTCCAAGGCGTATTCATCGAGAGCTATGATCCTACAATCGAAGACACCTACCGCAAACAGATCGACGTCGATGGCCGGCAAGTCGTTCTCGAGATCATGGACACAGCGGGCACCGAACAATTCACCTCCATGCGCGAGTTCTACATGCGAGACGCCCACGGCTTCCTCCTAGTCTTCAGCATCACATCTATGCCATCCCTCCAAGAACTCGCCGAACTCCGCGAACAAATCGTGCAGATAAAAGGCGGCGATCCGAATGTACCGATAGTGCTCGTGGGCAATAAATCGGACTTGGAAGAAGATCGGGTGGTCTCGAGATCCAAGGCGTTCCAAGTGTCACAAGCTTGGGGCAATGTGCCGTACTACGAGACGAGCGCGAGGAGGCGGCAGAATGTTTCGGAAGTGTTTGTGGATGTCTGCAGGCAGATTATTCGCAAGGATCTGAATGCAAGAGCGAGGAGACAGGGCGGTGGTGGGTCGGAGAGGCAGGCAGAATACGATTCCCGGTCAAGAAGACGGCGCCGGAGGAGGGACAGGTACAACGACGACGATCGCTATGACCATCGGGAACGACGAAGTCGATGTACGATACTGTGATGAGACATTGGCAATGGATATCTGCTACACGAAAGAGCGACTACAGTATGCGAGGGCAAATTCGTCCGGTCATGTGTCTGGGCGCGGAACCCAGAGCTCGCTCGCTACCCTTCGAAATGAACAGAATTGCCAGTCCGGAAAAGCTCAAGGAGAGCGTACAGTGTTCGGCGGCGCAGGGCCGCAAACATCGCTCGCCCAGCCTCGCCTAAGCATGTGATACTTTTCGTTTGTATTTCTGTGAACGACTCTTGAGCCGCTAGCAGTAACGAATGCACGAACAGCATAAGGTATACGGGTCGGAGACGAACCATGATTTTCTACTTGACTCAGCATATCACAACGCATGTCGTATGATTCCATCTGTCGGGCAGCATACGAGTTCCGTTGAAGCAGCGGGTGTTCATTGAAGCCCTTGCCCTTCTCGAAGCAGCTGTACGCCCATCTCCTGCAGCTTGAATTTCTGGATCTTACCGCTCGCTGTCTTGGGGAAGTCGTCGACCCAGAAGACATATTTCGGCACTTGGTCAAGTCAGCAATCGCCAGCGGTTCTCAGAGCGACGGGGTACATACCGAGATGCCCGCTAAGCTTCTCTCTCACCCACGTCCTGACCGAGTCTGCCGTCAGACCACTCCCTTGCCTAGGCACCACAAAAGCCGCAACGACCTCCCCATACTTCTCGTCCGGCAGACCTACTACAGAGCTCTGCCCCACATCATCGTGCGAGAGAAGACAATTCTCTACTTCCAGTGGATGGATGTTCTCTCCGCCTCTGATGATCAGATCCTTGATCCTGCCCGTGATCTTCACATAGCCCTCCGCGTCCATCTCCGCTTCGTCCCCTGTCAGCATCCACAACTTCTTCGGATCATCCTGGTCGGGTATCATGGCTTCGGCGGTCTTGGTTGGATCGCCCCAGTATTCTTTCATGAGCAGGTAGCCCGAAACGGCCAGTTCGCCGCGTTCGCCAATCCCCAGGGTTCTGCTTCGGTCATGAATATCGACAATCTTGGCCTCCACGTGCGGAAGTAGACGGCCAACAGTATCGGTTCGTTTCTCCAAAGGATCGTCGGTCCGGGTCATACAGCTCACAGGCGAGGTCTCCGTCATGCCGTAACAGTTCGTCAATTGCGTGAGATTGAGCGTGCGATGTAGTTTGCGCATCAATTCTGCGGGCACGGCGCTTCCGGCTGCGATACCAGTGCGAAGGTGTTGGAAGCCCTCGTGAGAGACGGTGCCGTTGGCGAGAAGCTCGAGCTCAGCGATGAACATGGTCGGCACGCCGTACAAGGCCGTGCCCTTATATTCTTGCACAGCCTTCAAAGTCGCCAAGGGATCGAAAGCTTCTGTTGGGAAGACAATTGCTGAGCCGTGCGTGGCGGTTGCCATGTAGCCTAGGATGCAGCCGAAGCAGTGGAAGAGTGGTGGCGGGCAGACTACGACGTCCTCTGCGGTCAATAGCATGCGGTCTCCGATCTGTACGCCATTGTTCAGGATTGATCGATGCGACAAGCACGCAGCCTTGGGCATACTTGTCGTCCCGCTTGTAAATTGGATGTTGACGATTTCGTCTTTGTGCAGGCCTTGATCAGGTAACGTGTGCGTGTCGCCTGCCAACACCTCCGGAAATGGTATCGTAGCCTTCAGCTCGCTCGCGTTGACTCTGCCAGAGGAGTTATCCACCAAGACGATGCCCTGCAACGAAGGCACGAGCTCTGATTCGAATTTGCCGCTCCCGATGTTGGGCGCAATATGTCTCAGTAGCATCGAATTGTCTCTCGGGGGCTTCCTTGACAAATTCGTCTCGGTCCCAATGATCAGGTGGCTTGCGCCCAGATGATTCGTTGCAGCCACCACTTGCTGGACATTGAAGCTGGGGTTCAGCGGGTTGAGGATCGCACCAAGCTTGAACAGTGCGTATGTGGCGATCGCGAACTCGACGCTGTTGCCCAGCGAGACTGCCACTCTATCTCCCTTTTTGACCCCGATGCCATGCAGCCCTCTGGCTAGTGCATTGCTCTTTTGGTCCAGGTCATCGTAGGTTAGCTGGGTCTGCTGATGTCGACATATAACGCTACGATGGTCAGCGTAGTGTGCATGGCCGGATGTGTGGCGTTTGCATACGCTGTCCTGTCCCCATACTGCCGCACAATGTTCGCGAAGTGCTCGGGGACGGTCTGTTCAAAGAGCGGTGGCTGGACTCGATGTGAGCAACCTAACGTGCGATCTCTGAGCGGTCAACACGCACTCCTGTCGGACCTCGGTCATGTGCCGTGGTCAAGAGTCCTCTGCATCCCCTTCCTATGCGATTGCACTTTTGTGCCGCCTGCCAGCCCGGCGAGCGTAGAAGCCTGCGGCTACCCAAAGCCTTTGCCCACATCACTCTCCAACAATCTCATGAGTGCAGCATTGCACAGCCTGGTCCAGATATAGCGAGAAAGATCAGCTTGAGAGACCAGGAGCAGCTGAGTAAACAAGAAGAGAAGCATCTCGACCGTGTCGAACAACATCAGAACCCATGACCGCTGCGAACCGAGAGCCGACGCGAGGGAAGCTCGGTCGATGCGGGGTCTCAGGCACAATGCGGAGATCGTCAGTTCTGACAGGGTCTCCACGCGGCTCGAGCTTTGAGTTGGACGGCTTGGTGATTCGGGAAAAGTGTAGCGAAGGAGAGGAGGCTTTAAGATGAGGAGCAATGGCGGAGAGAAGGAGAGGAGGGAGCACGTTCCAAATGCAGGTACCTAGAGGGTCATCCCTGCCAATATGCGACTGTGTGAGATGCTTGCGCGGTACCTCGACCCCACGTCCTACGTTCAGACAGGACTGGGCGGTTCTGCCTCCGCGGTTGAGACGGCTGGGTAGAAATGCTGGCCAGAGTCGGGATATCAGAGAATAACTTGAATAGACAGTTCGTAGCAGCACGCAGGGCTT
>DAHZQE010000339.1:0-4233 GCA_027409005.1 Ferrimicrobium sp.
GCAGTAAGCACGGTGTTGACTGATTGGGTCAGGAACGGCCAGCTACACTCGCGGCAACATCATCGCCTCAATCTGCCTGTGCGTCAATCCGCCGTCACCTCCCTACCTACCTCGATCCTTGAACTTCCTAACACCACACTCCGCAGCCCATGCCTCACGCAACAGTCAACGGCGACAAGATGCCCGACCTCAAGGGCCCCAGCGAGCCAACACCCTCCAAGTTCCTGAACCACCTCTCCTCGTACCCCGTCGTTTCCGACGGTATTGAGAAGTTCCAACAGAACCCCTACGGCAAGAAGTCCATCGAAGTCGGCAGTGCTGCTTACGATCGCTTTGGCAAGCCATTTGAGCCATATCTTGACACGCCGATCCAGTATGTCAAGCCTTACGCTGGGAAGGTTGATGAGATCGCGGTCAGCGGACTGGAGAAAGTGGAGCAGCGGTTCCCGATCGTGAAGGAGGACAGTGAGAAAGTCTGGGAGCAATCGAAGGGAGTGGTGTGGTGGCCGGTGGAGTACGCACAAGGCATTTGGGATGGTGAGTGACGGAATACCGGAATCGGATGAATATGACGTGCTGACTGCGGGTTTGCACAGACGAGCATTCCAAGGTCGCCAAGCAACACAAAGACTGGCCTGGCCTCGTCGTCCTCTTCATCTCTCTAATCTCCTTCGGACTTCGCCTCGCCAAGGACGCCTGCACCACCCTCATCAGCTTCATCCAACCCCGCTACGAAGAATCCAAGAAGAAGGGTTCAGACTACGTCCGCATCGGCCAGGAGAATTTCGAAGATTACAAGGACAAAGGTTTCAAGACCTACGAAGATTACAAGAAATTCGCCGAGGGAAAGTACAGCGAGTACTTCAGCGAAAGCCAAAAGAAAGCGGATGAGCTCTCTAGCAAGGGCCAGAAGAAGGCGAATGAGGCCACGGATCAAGCGTACGCGACTGCTAATGATGCGAAGGGTCAGGCCGAGGAGACCCGGAAGAAGGGCGAGCAGACGGTTGAGCAGGGGAAGGAGAAGGCGAAGCAGCAGGCTGGGAAATAGGAATATCAGTCTGAGAATGCTAAGGGGAAAGGGAAGGAGAAGGCGGGACAACTGGAGAAGGAGACGAAGAAGCATGAACGGAAGGGGAGTTTAACTGATATGGTGAAGGATGCTGTTGCCGGCGTGATGCCGAAGTAATCCGCGTACTGGTGCTTAGGAGAAAACAGGGTGTACTGATGCAGTGCGGCGACATATACCTATGGATTAGGGGACTGCTTCTTCTCGATGCTGAGCTTGCTGTTGTTGAGCATCATTACTGCTGCTGTTGCTGATATTCCACTCGCTGTATTCGTTTGAGCAAGGGAGCAGGCTGGCAATGAGATAGACACGTCACGTTTAAATTTATGTCGTTCGCGTATCGCAAACGCCGTCAAGGAGAAGGGTGAATAGCGCGAATGCCACAAATGGCAGGAGCGGAGTAGTGCAGCCATTGAGAACACCTGCTGGAGTGGTGGCGCCCGCGGTGGGCCACTGCGCGCCGTCTCCCGCGCCTAGTCTCCGCTGAGCTTCTGTTCGACTTCACTCCTCTGACCGTAGTCCAGGACTTCATCATATCACCATATCAGATACGCCCATGGTAGTACTTTCAGCGAAGACGCCCGAGGCGGACTGACGTCGAGGCGAATTATATCGTGGCAATGAACCGGGGTCCACTATCAAAGTCCCACAGCTGGACGCGGGTCCCACTAATGATCAGGCTGGAAGACCGAGGCTACTCCTCATGCAAGCCACTATTGTTCTTTTCGCGGGTTGGTAGCTGAACATAATGTCTGCGTCGCTGATCACGCAATACGTGCCCTCTCTGCGCTGGAGTGGCACGGAGTCAAAGACCAATCGCTGGCTGGACTTCGGCAAGAGGCTCTGGATGCGCGGGACAGACGGACGCAAGACGGAGAGATGAAGGTCGGCGCGGGGTGGGATCATGAGACCTGCCTCTCCATTCTGACAACCATGCAGCCGCTCGTTCTTTTACGTGATTCCACCCGCGTTTCAATCCTTGCAATCGTAATATGCGCCTCTTTCGCCTGCTGATGCTTGCGCAGGGCAGCCTTGTCGCAGCCTCCTTCAACGGCTGTTCAGATGCCCACTACCTATTGAAACACCGATGGTCACATTTTCTGGCCTCGGCTACGCTCTCCAGAGGGGCTAGAGGCAGCCGGTGCTGTGAGATTTAATGTTTCTGCGGAGCCTACTGCCGTGACTTCGATGCTGCAAACGGTCTAGATCAAGAATACCGTGACCTCAAAATCTGTAACGGCGGCGATCTCAGTAGCCGTGGAGACGAGTGCTGATGGGGACGATAAGTCTCTCTAGCTCTATACTGCAAATGACTCCAGTCCTGCTCTGCCGATGACGTGCAATTGAGCCCTACCGACGACGTCCGTCTCTGCTGCCATCATTGCCACAGCCGCGCTCAACTTGACTGTCGCATCGACAGCGACTTCTGCGCTAGACCTGGCTTCGAAAGGATCAGGCCCGGACCGCGCCTACCGGAAGTTTGACTGCCACGCCTGCACCGATACACAAAGACAAATCAGCACGAACCTGGGACTGGATGTCGGCCTTGGCTGGTGCTCATCGATCCTCGCTGCAGCTGTCCCAGGCGCATGGTAAAGATATACCGACTATCGACAAATGTATTTTACTCCACGCTGGATATATAGTATGCTTCACCGAGCCATCAGCAATGATCATGATCATCACACTGGCGTGAGGGCCCGGATAGCTCCGTCGGGACCAACCTCGCGGAGGCCGAAGGAAATGCAAGCACACTATTGTGGACCGTCAGTGATCTGGCCACGGACATTGACAGCACGATGTACTGGTTAGCCAGGCCTCCTCGCAACGACACCGGCTCGTGCAGGATAGGGATGGAGAAGCCATGCGTCGGTCTTTCAGCGAACGATACCGCTTAAGAGGGATTTCTTTGCAGATGAACAAATCATGATACGTTGAGGACGATACTATATTGTATGTAGCGGCTTGAACCTGTATCGCGGTCAGTCAATAAGCTCATTTGCATGATCAATAGACTTGTCGATGCGGAGTGGTTGTCGAACGTAACGATAGTGATGCTCTCAAGGCAGCATCCTGATTCAGCAACCTTGAAGTTCCAACGACTTCCACGGCAACCACCGAGGTTAAGGAAGTATAAATGGATGTCCTGGTGGTGACTGCATCGAAGCTCGTGAAAGTCGTGAAACGTAGGCACAGTGGGAGCAACAGCGGTACCAGCGCAGCGTCGGTACCAAAGTCCTTCAAGTAATCGCGCATTGTTGTTCTGAGCTGCTGCAGTAGTCTGTTCACTTTCAACCGCAATTGACATGCTGGGTGCGTCGCAGCTCTCTCTTCTGCCAAGCCAAAATGGTGGCCGAGCCGGCGCAAGATCGGGACAGTGCAATCAGCAACGGACTGCTACTAACGCAAGGCTGAGAGCTGACAAACTTGAGGCGCCTTCGTGCCTGCAGAGCTAGTCAGCCGCGCTGTCTCTGCGGCCGGATACCTCGGGTACCAGGTAGCCGCTGCAGGCTGCAAAGAGAAGATGGGGTCCAAGTCCGCCGAATCCCTGGCGTGCCAACGGAGAGCTAGTTGTGCTGGATATCAACTGCCCGTAACCCCTCGTTGAGCGCACTGTGTCAGGCTGAAGATTTGCTCCCTGGCCTCTTCCTTTATTCTCACTATACGTGTTCCTCCTCCGCCCAATCGTTCGAAAGGCAACAGCCATGTAGGTCTCTACAGCCATCCTCTCCTTTCTTTGCCCTTGTCCAAAGCCAATTCGTTTTCCCACTGGATGACTTGCTCGAAGATACCCACTTGATGACTTGCTCGAAGATAATCAGACCGTGGCGCTTCCATACTATTCGCCGCAGAATATCTCGTAGCACCGCCCGTCAATGAATTACACCGTCGAGGTCGAAGGCGCTTATGTGGACGCATTCAACTCGCTATTGTTCAGCTTCCGGCATATTTACAGTAGGTGCAAGGTGCCCATGTCCCTCGCCAGGAAGAGCTGACATTCAGTATGAACAGCATGGAGAGTGGCCCAAATGCCGTGGTAGAAGGGGACACTGTCCAGCTGCCATGGATGGTCAACTAGCTCGAACTCGATGTCCTCAATGCCACATACTGCTTCAATATGCCTAGCGACAATTCGAACGGTTCTTCTGTCACCATCATTTCCAATA
>DAHZQE010000345.1:0-9979 GCA_027409005.1 Ferrimicrobium sp.
TCCCTCACGGCTAACACTGGTATCGACGTGTCTCCTGCTCGCAACGTTTGGAAGAGCGCTCTGCGGATCGCTGGCATACAGACGAGAACCGGCTCATGCCCCTCGATCTCAGCTCGCAACTTCGCAGCCCGGATCTCCTCACGAAGATGAACGATCTCTTCCATACCTATGCCCAAGACTCGACGACCATCGACCGTGACCAGGCTCTCGGCGAAGCGCATCTCGATCTGCGAAGAGAGGTAGACCACCGCCAACATTCCGTCCTGTGCAAAGGTAGACGAGATCGCCCCACCGAGAGCCTCTCGCGCTGCATCAAGCAGAGCATCAGGCTCCTTGGAGGTTCGGTATCTATCGACAATCGCCTCCACAATGGCAGGGAGATTTCTCACGGGCACCCGTTCGTCTAGCAGCTCTCGCAGCACCCGCTGGATGTCGCCCATGGCCACCTGTGCTGAATTGAGTTCGTCCACTACCACGGGTGCGACCCGCTTCAAGGCGTCGAGCATCTCCTTGGTCTGTTGACGCGTAAGTAAGGAACCAGCGTTGTGCTGAACCACTTCAGAGAGGTGGGTGACGATTACCGATGAGCGGTCGACCACAGTTGCGCCGAGCACCTGAGCTTGCGTTTTGCAATCTGGTGGTATCCATCGAGCTCGGAGCCCAAAGACCGGATCAATAGTCTCTTCTCCTGGCAAAGCATCAAGATTATCACCGATAGCGAGCACCCGATCTCTGGGAACCTTGCCCCTGCTGATCTCGGTCTCGGCTATCTTGATTACGTACTCGGTGGGACCTATATCAAGATTGTCATGAGTGCGAACTGGGGGCAGCACAAAGCCGAGTTCACCAGCCAACTTCCGTCGCAATCCCTTCACACGCTCGAGAAGATCACCCCCTTTAGTGGGATCCACGACGTCCAGCAGCTCAAATCCCAGCTCCAGCTCCAGGATCTCCACGCCCACCACGTCCTGTGCAGTCTCAGGTGCCGCGACTTGGGTCAGTTCGTCTGCGGTCTCTTGCGGCTGTTCAGGTTTCTTGGAGACTCTCCAGCCGATAAAGAAGACCACCCCACCTACGAGCAGAAATGGAAGTTTCGGCAGACCAGGTAACAGCCCAAGTGTACCAATTATGCCTCCAGCGATCTGCAGAGCCACCGATTGCCTCAGGAGTTGTTGCAAAAGATCAAGACCGAAGTCGGCGTCATTCGAGGTTCTGGTAACGACCAAACCTGTGGCAATAGATAGGAGAAGCGCGGGGATCTGACTGACGAGACCGTCACCGACGGAGAGCAGTGAATAGGTATCGATCGATTGGGTAACCGAAAGGTGATGTTGCACCACCCCAACGATAAACCCTCCTATCAGGTTGATCACTGTAATCACAGCAGCTGCAATCGCATCACCCTTAATGAACTTAGAGGCACCATCCATCGCGCCGTAGAAGTCGGCCTCTTTCGAGATCCGTGACCGACGACGCCGTGCTTCAGCCTCATCGATATGACCTGCATTTAGATCCGCATCAATCGCCATCTGTTTGCCTGGCATTGCGTCCAACGTGAAACGAGCGCCAACCTCAGCTACACGTCCTGCACCACTGGTAATAACCACAAACTGAATGATGAAAAGAATCGCAAATACCACCAGTCCAACGACCACCGAGCCGCCGACAACGAAGTGTCCAAAGCTCTCTATGACTGAACCGGCAAAGGCATGGAGCAACACCAGACGTGTCGCCGAGACGTTCAGTGCGAGCCTGAACATCGTCGCAATCAAGAGAACTGAAGGGAATGCTGCGAACTCTAACGGATCGGTAACCCGGAGCGAGACACCGAGCACCACCAACGCAAAGGTGATGTTTGCAGTGATGAGAATGTCAAGCAGTTGCGAGGGAATTGGGACGACCAGCATCACAACTATCACGGCTATGCCGATGGGTACCGCTAACGCCAAACGGCGCATACGGGCACTCTCCATGGTCCTCCCTCTAGAACCTTGGTCATCCTTGAGAACATGGATCATCCGTGTACTCAACGCTTCGTCACCGAAATGGCCGACCTTTAATTAGAAACTGGGCTGATACCCTTAGGTCGCAAGTTCACTCAGCACTTGCTCAAGAATCTCCTCTGGAATCTCCTCCAAATTCGACTGATGACTCGAGTCGTAATAGCGCGCTGTGGTTGAAAGCTGATAGACAAAGGCCAATAGACGGGCGACCACTAAGAACAATGAGCCAGGAATCGGCTCTCCGACCGGCACTGCAATGTTAAGTGCGCGAGCCAGCGGTGGGTCGATTACGATCGGAACGCCAGCAACACGAGCTCGCTCTCGAATCGTAACCGCTATATATTCGGAACCCTTGGCCAACACAATCGGAGCCCGCTGGGTCGTCGGCTCGTACTTTAAAGCGACCGCTACGTGCATAGGGTTAGCAACCACAACATCGGCCAAAGCGACGTTAGCGATCATCCTCCGCCGCGAAAGCTCTCTCGCCATCCTGCGACGGCGACCCTTGGTCTGCATATCACCCTCGTACTGCTTCGTCTCATCCTTTACCTCTTGCCGGGTCATCATCAACTGCTTACGTACCTGAGTTCGTGACCTAGCAAAGTCGATCAGCGCAATAGCGAGTCCGAGCACGCCAGTGAGGCGAACCAATTCAATACTCATAGAGGCGACTTGAGAGGCGACAGCGATCGGCGAGATCGAAGCTGACGTCAGAGAGTCGATGCCTCCCAACAACAGGAGCGCCGAGACCAACACAACTATCAACAACTTCACCAATGACTTTGCCGCCTCAACGGCTGGTGAAGTTGAGAAGATCCTAGAAAGGTTCTTCCTTGGAGAGAAGTGGGTGAAGTCCAGCCGCAATTTCTTGGGAACAAAGCGAATCCCCACTTGGGCGACGTTGATAAGCACCACAAAGACTGCGACTGGTGCGGCAACAAGGAGGGCAAGCTCTCCGACCGTCTCAAGTCCAGACTCCAGTCGACGGAGGGCGGTGGTGCTCGATAGCGCTGCACCTCCGCCTAAAGCCAGATGGCCAAAGGCAACGATCTTTGACTCCACCGTATGAAATACAAGCGGAGCCGCCAGTGAAAATGCAAGGATCACCAGCCACGTCGCCAACTCGGCAGATCTTGCTACCGTCCCCTCTTTTCTTGCTTTTTCAAGCTTGTGAGCGGTGGCCTGTTCGGTACCTTCGTTCTTTGGCATCTATCCTCCCAGCAGATCCCGTTCAGCGGCGAGCAGATCGCGGATCGAGGCATCAAAGAGATGAGGTAGAAGCGGAACTGCAACCAGCATCATGATGAAGGAGAGCAGAATCTGGAGCGGAAAGATGAACGTCAACGCATAGAGCTGAGGGGCCACCTTTGTAAGGATGCCGACCACGATCTGCGAGAAGAACATAACGGCAAGAATCGGGGAGGCGACCTCCAGCGAGGAGACGAAGAGGATCGTGACCGACTTCACGAGAATCCCTAAGGTGAAGGAGAGGTGGAAGAGGTTTGGAGTAGCAAAACTCGCAAAATAACCATGTATAACCACGACATCAGCGCCTGAGACGAAGAACAACACGATCCACATCAGGTTGTAGAACTCGCCGGTCACCGGGACCTCATTGAGTGATAACGGGTCGAGCGCCGGAGGAGTGGAGAACCCGCCGAACAAGCCCACCAATCCGCCGGCCGACTCCCCGAGAGACACGAAGAGCATGGCAAAGAAGCCGAGAGCAGCCCCGATTAGGAGTTGCTCGGCGGTTACTCCAATCAACCCTCCAGTCGTTGTTGGCAAGACGATCGCGTGCACTAAGGCTGATTCAGTACCAAGACCAAAAGCCACCCCTATCGCCGCTCTAGCGGTGATAGGGACCACCGGCATCGCAAAAGGAAAAGCCACCAGGATAAAACCCATCGAGCGGCTAAATGCTAACAGATACCCGATCAGCCAGTGAGCATCAAAGGCTATCTGCATCTGTGCCTGCTTACTACGGTCTCCGCCATCTCAAAGCGAACTCACCAGGGAGGGAATCTCGCGATACAGCTGGATGGTGAATCCATCAAGTTCTGAGAGCATCCAATGGCCAGCCAGAAAGATAATCAACGCTATCACGACCAGTTTCGGCAGGAAACTCAACGTCGCCTCTTGAATCTGGGTCAGCGTCTGGATAAAGGCAACGACTAGGCCGATCGCCAGAGCCCCCGCGAGCACTGGCCCTGCCAGCTTTGCAGCTAAATACAGTGTCTGTCCAGCGATTTGGAGAACCGGTCCGTCGTTCATTTACTACTCATTTCATGCTCACCAGCAGCGCGTGTACCACTAGAGTCCAGCCGTTTACCATCACAAACAGCAGCAGTTTGAAAGGCAGTGAAACCAGCGTCGGCGGCAGCATCATCATCCCTAAGCTCATCAAGATCGAGGAGACTACCAAATCGATAACCAGGAACGGCAGAAAGATGATAAACCCAATGATGAAGGCTGAATGAAGCTCCGAGAGCAAGAACGCAGGAATCACTGCATCCATGCCAACCTTGGTTGGAGCGACAGTCCCCTGGTGATTCACCTGCGCGAAGAGCGCGAGCTCCTGGGTTCTTGTATTCGATAGCATCCACTCTTTGATCGGAGTCTGCGCCTTATCATAGGCCTGAACCGCGTTGATCTGTCCATGAAGATAGGGTTGGATCGCGACATGATCGACCGTTTTAATAGTCGGCGCCATGATAAAGATCGCCAAAAATAATGCTAGGCCGGCTAAAACCTGATTTGGAGGTGTCGCTTGAAGTCCAAGGGCGTTGCGAGTGATTGAGAGTACCACCACGATCTGGACAAACCCGGTCAGCAGGATGAGGAGCGACGGCGCGACAGAAAGAAGTGTCAGGACCAGGATGATGATAAGTGATTCGCTCGGTCCCGAAGAACCATGCAGACTGATGTTGAGGCTCGGCAACTTGGTTGCTGGGCCAACGGCAGCTAGAAGCGCTGTCCCTGCGAGAGTGGGGGCCATGCGCTAGCTCTGCTGTCCACCGAGTAGCCGACGTACGCCAGCTACCACGCTCTCCTTCTGTCGTCCATGCCAGATATCACCATTCGTCCTACCCCACGTCGCCAGCAGCTCGCGCTCTGGATCCTCAGTCATTGAGAGATCCAAAACCTCGACTGGCTCGTCGGGAGCGAGCTCAGTACCAAGCTCGCCAAGAAGCTGGAGTTGGGTTCCGGAGACCCCGATTAGCAGGCGCTTCTCCCCTGCATCGAGTACAAAAATGTTTGCCTTTTGACCAAGCGCGACTCGTTGAGTCACCTTCAGTGGCCCATGGCTGCGATCGGCACCCACATGGCCGATACGTCGCCGCTTGGCGACCTTGCCCATCGCAACGATCAGCCCAATGACGCCGGCAAACGCTAGAAGCCCGGTGATAATCGACCCCATCAGCGCCCAGCCCTCAAGTTGTCGACCTCCTCTGAGTTGACGACCTCAACGATACGCACTCCGAATTCATCATCTACGACCACGACCTCCCCGTGAGCAACTAGAGTGCCGTTCACCAGAACATCGACAGGAGCGTTAGCGGCTCGATCGAGTTCTATTACGTCTCCACTTGTGAGATTGAGCAGCGCCTTTACCGGCATCCTCGCCCTCCCAAGCTCAACGGTGAGCTCCATCTCAACATTGCGCAACACTGCAAGATTGTCGATCGTCGCAACTTGATCGGTCTCTACTACGTCATTCTCCGCCATTACTCCTCCTCACCCACGATTATTGCCGCGACGCGCGATCCAGATTGGCCGAGCACCGCCTTGTAGAGTTCAACCCGGTCTACCACCACCGACATAGGACGATTCTTCCGATGTCCAAGCCCCACCACGTCACCCGGCTTGAGCCGGAGAAAGGCTTGTGAAGAGATGGTCGTCGATTCCAAGCGCACACGAGCAACAACCGGCACCTCCTGGAGTCTTCGTTCAAACGCTGCTTGAAAGTCGGTTCCATTCTCCTGCATGACTACCGCACGTGAGGAGATCGTCTCCACCACCGGACGCAACATCGAGTACGGCAGAACCATAGAGAGCTCGCTCAACCGGTCGTCGCCGAGCGAGAAACGAAACTTAGCCCACACACACATCTCGCCTAGCGGTATTCCCTGGATGAACTCAAGCGATGGCTCGGTGTGAATACGGTCTGCAACGACCGCAGTCTGTGTCGATATGGCTGCAGCTACCTGGGTCACCATATCCTCAAACAGTTTGGCGGCCAAGTTCTGCTCGAGGTCAGTGAGCTCACGCGTATCTACCTCAGTCCACTCGCCGTCTCCTCCGAGTCGCAGGTCTATCAGTCGCAACGCTACCTCCGCCGGCAAGAAGATCGTCGCCCGCGAAGCCAATGGATGGAGCGCAAAGGTGATGACCAGCCCTGACCCCGTGAGTTCGGAGAGCAGACTCTCCCACGAGAGCTGATCGATGGTGTCGAGTTCAATCTTTACGTTGCGGCGAAGCGCAGCCCCCATCAAGGTAGCACTAGGCCTGGATGCACTCTCCAACAACAACTCCACACCACGAAGGTGTGAACGCTCGAAGCTTCTTGGCAGCCGAAAGTCGACCGGTCGTACCGATCGCCGCTTCTGCTCCTCTGTGGTCTCCCCGCTCATGCGTTCTTCATCGACCGTAGAACGGCCAACTGAAGAACTTTCGTGGCTATTGCACGATGAAGCTCTCAAAGAGGATGGACTGCACAGTGGCCCAAGGCTTTGCTCCGGTGTGAAGTACCGCGTTGAAGGCGTTCGTCAAGCTCACTGCCGCCTGCGTTCTCCCAGCCGTAGGGAGTAATTCGCTATATCCCATACCTCCAAAGGTCAATATGGCAGCATTATTCAGTTGTGGAAGATCCTTGATCACCTCTGCCTTTGTATCCCCTGGGGCTAGTTCGAGAAGCATCTGTGCCTGTACGATATGACCATCATCTAAGTTGGTCGTGATGGCCGGCATGGCATAGGAGACGCTAGTCAATTCCGCCGCTGTCTTCGCGCCTTTGATAGTTTTCGCTGGCTTCTTCAACAGCAAAAAATAGGCGGCTGCCGCTGCTAGCAGCACCACCAGTACGATGATGAGTAGAAGCTTCTTCTTCCCCTTTTTCTTCGGCTCCTCCGTAGTAGTCGCCTCTGCCGGTGCCGTCCTGGTCGCCATCGTTGGTGCCTCCTTACAATCGATTTGTGGTCTGGGTGTTTAAAATCACGACGTCAACTCTTCGATTGAGGGCCATGTTCGTCGGATTCGAGTTGGGTACGATTGGGTGCGTCGCCCCAAAGCCTGTTGCAGACAATCGACTGGCACTCACACCATCATTGTGCATCAGCTGCTCCAAGACAGTGACCGCACGTACCGCTGAGAGCTCAAAGTTAGACGAAAACGGACCACCATAGATCGGAGCGGAGTCGGTATAGCCCTCTACAACGATATCGTTGCTCAACGGTTTGACTACGCTGCCGATGATGTTGACGACTTGGCTGCCTACCGAACCTAGCGAGGCGGAGTCAGTGTTGAAGAAGACCTTATCTGAGAGAAGGCGAACGACCACTCCTCGTTTCTCGATCGCTACCTGAACATCCGATGACAGATTAGCCTTACTGAGTGCCGCGTTGATCTTTGCGGCTATCTGGCTGCTCTGTTGCGAGCTACTAGATGGCGTGCCGGCTCCAGTCTGAGGAATTGAGATCTGTGGAGGTCCAGGCGTGACTCCTGGATGTGTGATCAGTGAACGATGCTGTAGGAGTCCACTTCCGCCCTTGAGCGCAGACTGGAGTTGCATCTGAGAGAAGGTCTGGAGCAACCCAGTCTTGAACTCATCGAACTTCTTCTGAGAGATACTACTCATCGCAAACAGGACCACAAAAAGGGCCAGAAGCAGGGTAATCATATCAGCATAGGTGAGTAACCAGCGTTCGGAGTTCTCCGCCTCCGCCTCCGCCTCGGCACGTCTTCCCATCGCTTAGGCCGCCTTGCCCTTGCCTTGGGTTTTGGCTTGTTTCTGACTCTCGCCACTAGCCCGATCCGCCGGTGCAAGATAGGTCATCAACTGTTGTTCTAGCAGACGCGGCGAGGAGCCACTTTGGATCGCCAAGGCGCCATCGACGATGAGCAGCTTTGCCATATGCTCCTGTTCGGCAAGGTGAGCTAGTTTATTCGAGATCGGCAACCAGATCACGTTGGCGGTCATTACCCCCCAGAGTGTGGCGGTAAAGGCCGCCGAGATCGCAGGGCCGAGCGTATTCGGCGATGACAGGTTGGCAAGTACATGGATCAACCCCATCACTGTTCCGAGGATGCCAAGGGTTGGCGCATAGCCTGCCATATCTTTGAAAAACTTGGCACCAGCTTTGTGTCGAGATCGCATCGCATCGATATCAGCCTCGAGGATCTCTCTGATCTTCTCGCCGTCAACGCCATCGATTATGAGCTGAATCCCGCCCCTCAGGAACGGATCGGTCAGATCCTTTGCCGCAGTCTCCAGAGCCAGGACACCCTCCCTGCGTGCCATCTCTGCGAACTTGACGAGGGTCTCCACCGTCTCTTCAGCGGTCACCGACTTCGCCATGATTGCAGACTTTAAGGCACCGGTTATGCGTCCGATCTCCTTAAAACGAATGCCCGCGAGCGAGACGGCTACCGTCCCTCCGATGACCAGCAGTATCGCCGACGGCGCGATCAGCGCCGCCGGGTTGCCACCATCTAGAACCATCGCCACCATCACGGCGATAAGTGCGGCTACGATCCCTACCGGGGTTGCAACGTCCATGTTTTTTCCATCTCACTTCCCTGTAGCACCATCAACGATCGGTTATCCGAGCTTCCAAGCTTTGGATTGAAGATTCTCGCCTTGTAGTCGATCACGCTAGCGACGACCTCTGGCACCGACTCGGTTACGACAAAACACGCTCCTGTAGTGAGCGTGACCACCGTATCCGGGGTCGCTTCGACCTTCTCGATCAAATCTGCATTCAGAACAACTGTCGATCCTGACAGCCGAGTCACCTCGATCATCGTGCACCTCCCATGTGCTTTTGCTAGCATCGGCACAAACCGCGGCTAGCTCAAGAGCAAATGAGTGCTAATTCACTAAACGTTCTGTACCAACGCCTGCAACACCGAAGCCGTCGTCGAGACGACCTTGGTGTTGGCCTGATAGTCGGTCTGCGCGAGCACCAGGTTGGTCAACTCGTTGCCAAGATTGACGTTTGACCCCTCGACCGATCCACCAACAAATGTGCCACGACCGCCAGCGCCTGCCGCTCCCAGCTGGGCCGCGCCTGAGTTCAGTGTCGCCTGATAGAGGAGGTTCCCCTGCTTGGCGAGACCCTCGGGGTTGGTGAATAACGCACTTGCGATCTGACCCAACACCTGCTTGGTGCCATTGGCGTAGGTGCCCTGAACGGTCCCATTAGATCCGATGCTGAACCCAGTCAAGGCGCCCGAGGCTGCACCATCCTGGTTGGTGACCGCAAGCGATGATGAGCTCCCGGCGAACTGGGTAACCGCTCCAGTGGAGCCAGCGGTTGGAAAGTCTAGGTTCATCTTATATCCGGCAGGAAAGCCAGAGGGAAAGCCGCCAATCGTAATAGGGGAAGTGCTAGTGAGCTGACCCGTGGTCGAATTAAAACTGATCGTCGTAGAACTCAATGTGAGATTAGTAGGAGTAGATGATCCAGGGGTCGGAGTCGTCGCGCCAACGCTCCACTGATTCGGGGTCGATGTGGACGGTGTAAACGTAAAGGTGATCGGAACTGGGCTACCGAGAGAATCATACGCTGTCGTCGTGACGACAACAGGGCTGGTAGCGCCCGCAGCTAGGTTTCCACCCAGGGTGATGTTTTGGGTCTCCTTTGGACTCGCCACCTGCCCCTGTGGAATCGTTATGCCTGTCAATGGGCTGTTCTGATTGATCTGTCCATTGGCCCCAGGCGCCCAGCCTTGTACGATCGCACCGGTCGAGGTCA
>DAHZQE010000346.1:0-2703 GCA_027409005.1 Ferrimicrobium sp.
GCCAGAAGGCTTCGCAACTCATCCTTTGCTGCCATGGAACTCTCTTCCAAGACCAGGCTCCCGTCGAAACCGATTTCCAAATCGAACTCGTTTTCGAGCCCTCCGCCCAGGTTGCTTTCGCTGGAGACCACGGAAGACCGCTCCAGCAGGAACGCGAAATTCGGGGGAGTCCTCTCGTCGAGGGATGACAACAAGGCCGCAGTCGGAGCAGGCTCAGTCATGTTGACGGCGCGAATCACCAATTCCACGTCAACCTCTAACGATTCTGGGTCGCTTTCTCCGAGCATCCAGGAGCGGTAGATGCTCTGGCTCCAGACGGGCCACTCGAGATTTATGTCCACCCTCAGGTTTGGCGGGTTGACCTCACCGGGAAGGGCATATGAATTTTCGTAGTGGATGTCGCCGAGGAGGAGATCCAGCAACACATGCTCCTGGTTGGGGAGCTGCTCAAGCATGGCGGTCTCAAGGCTTTGATGCGTTGCGTTGATCAGATCGTTAAAAACATGGTCAATCATGTCTGAATAACTTTAGTGGACAGGCTAGTTTTGGCTTTCGTGGATAGTACATGGATGGACAGGCGCGTGATCTCTTATGCCCATCGTGGAGGCTCCTATGAGGCGCCTTCGAGCACCGTTGGAGCGTTGGAGCATGCTTGCGGGGTTGGGGTATCTGGATTGGAACTTGATGTCCGCTCGACTGCAGATGGTGTGCTAACTTGCTGTCATGATGACGTGGTCGATACCACCACTAATGGGAGAGGCAAGGTCTCCAAGCTTACCTGGAGCGAGATCGAAGATCTCAATGCGGGATACTGGTTTGTGCCGGGGTCAAACGCAAGTGTTGTCCATTCGAGGCCTTCTGAGGACTATATTTTCAGAGACGGTGCGAAGACTGGGAAGATGACCAGGCTGGCACGGGTGGATGAGGTACTCGAGAGCTTTCCGGACTGTATCCTCAATTTCGACATCAAGTCCACCCCGCCATCAGTGGAGCCGTATGAGGAGCAGCTCGCCAGACTGATTTTGGAGCACGAGGCGGGAGACCGCGTGATTGTCAGCTCCTTTTTGGATTCCGCCATATGGAGGCTAAGGCAGAGCAACCGTGTGATTTGCACCTCCGCGGCTCCTGGCGAGATCAGCGAGTTCTACTTCGCCCTGGTTTCGGGACGAAGTGATGCCATGGATTTGGCCGAACGTTCCCCATACGTGGCGTTTCAAATCCCAAGATTCTATGGAGAGATTGAGCTGGCGACACCGCAGTTCATTGATGCTGCGCATGCCGCAGGCAAGGCAGTTCACGTCTGGACCATCAATGACCGGGCTGAAATGGAAAGGCTCCTGGACCTCGGTGTGGATGGCTTGATCAGCGATCTGCCCAGCCTGGTGGTTCCCGTGATCGAAGAACGTGCTACGCATTATATGTACAGGGCAAATTAGGCTATGTAGAAAGTCCTGTTCTATTCGTGGGGAGTCAAATGAGGGTATTGGTTGCAATGTCTGGAGGAGTGGATTCTTCGGTCGCAGCCGTCCTGTTGGTGGAGCAGGGTTACGAGGTTGTTGGCGCGACGATGAAGCTCTGGGGCGGTTCATCCGATTCCGGGTGCTGTTCGGTATCCGATGTCGAGGATGCTCGAAGGGTCGCCGCGCAGATCGGGATAGATCACCATGTCTTCAACTTCGCTGAGGAGTTTCATGAGAAGGTGGTCGACTTCTATGTGGACTCCCACAGGCGTGGCCTGACACCGAATCCCTGCATCGAGTGCAATAGGCATCTGAAGTTCGACACCTTCATTGAACGGGCCAGAACTCTTGGTTTTGACTATATTGCCACCGGTCACCATGCCCGTATTGTGAAGGAGAACGGCCTGTCTCACCTGGCTCGCGGTGAGGATCTGGCAAAGGACCAGTCTTATGTGTTGTCAATGCTCTCGGGAAAACAGCTGGATTACATGCTGCTGCCCGTGGGGGAGATCACAAAGGGCAGGGTACGTGAGATTGCAGGGGAAATGTCACTTCGGACAGCATTGAAGCCGGATTCTCAGGAGGTGTGCTTTATCACTTCCACATCCGGCAGAGACGGTTTCCTCGGATCTCGAATCGATCTTCATCCAGGAGATATATACGACAAGGCATCTGGACGGATTGTTGGTTCCGTAGACGCGGTGGAACTTGTGACCGTTGGCCAACGCAAGGGTCTTGGGACGCTTGGCGACGGTGCCGCGCGCTACGCGGTTGAGGTCAACGTGCAGGCGCAGAAGGTCTATCTTGGCCGTCAATCAGATCTTTTGGTGGATTCGATGGCCATTAGATCCCTGACTTTTTCCCACAGACCGCTGGAAGATGGAGAAATGATCGCGGTCCAGGGTTCGGCGCATGGCCATACTTCCAGAGCCATGTTTTTCCAGGATGGCCTGAAGTTCGAGGAGCCTCATCGTAGAGTGGCACCAGGACAGACACTTGCGTTTTATAGGGGCGATGTGGTAGTTGGATCAGCGATAGCTTGTTAGGGGAAGGGCGATTTGGAGAAGACTGCTAAAGAAGAGGTCGAATCGCTGAGAGCACGGATAGCGCATCACGCCTGGCTCTACTACCATCTTGACGCTCCTGTAATTTCCGATTACGAGTACGACCAGATGCTGAAGCGTTTGAACGAACTCGAGCAGGCTCATCCTGAGTTCTACGACCCCCGGTCTCCCACTCAGAG
>DAHZQE010000396.1:0-3523 GCA_027409005.1 Ferrimicrobium sp.
CTCAAGAGGAGGAGTGGGTTCGACCGTCGGGGTGAAGACGACGATGTTCGGAGCGAGCTGCACCTCGGAAGGTCGCGAAGATGGCTCCATGGGTGAGCGAGCATAACTACCACCCTCTAGGTAGGATCTTGTCGCCTGCAGCGCCTCGCAGAGATCGTTCTCCTCCTCGTCGCCATCGCCACCGGTTAACTCAACTTGGGCTAGGTAGCGACGGAGCCCATCGATAAGGTCTAGCAGGAGCTGTGTCTCGGAGTCACCCAGGAGCTGTGGAGCATCACGAAGCACCGCGAGCAGGCTCTCCCCTTCGTGAGCTAGCTGCGAAAGATGTTCAAGATCGAAGAAGCCACAGGCTCCCTTGATGGAGTGAAGCGTTCGAAAGGTAGCCGCGAGCACCTCATGGTTGTCAGCTCCAAGATCGAGCCCGACAAGATCGTTTTCAGTACGATCCAAATTCTCGAAGGATTCGATCAGGAACTCGCGTAGCTCGCCGCCTAGCTCGTCGCGAGACATTTAGGCCTTCCTTTCTACTCGCTTTAGCTTCGGCGCGCTAGCGGTAAGCCTTTAAGTCAACGTTTGTTGAAGGTAACCAGATCGTGATGGGTTATGCCACTCAAACGGCTCATCCAACCACTCACATGGTTCAACATTTGCTAAGTATTTTTGGCAACTACCTGGTAGTAATGATCGGCACCATGATAAGATAGCCAAAGCAGTGATGGAAATGGGGTGCATCTTCCTAGTGAAGGGGCGCTCAAGCAGACGCCTTCGGGCGCAAGGAGGCGCGGTGCTGGTATTAACCAGAAAGGCCAGTCAGAGTATCGTGATCGGCAACGACATCGTCATCACGATCTTAGATGTGCATCGCGATCAAGTGCGTGTTGGCATCGAAGCTCCCCGGGATGTCGATGTCCATCGCCAGGAGATATTCGATGCCCTCCAGGCATCCAACCGTGATGCCGCTCAGTCAGCTGAGAAGCTCGCGCCGCCTAACAACAAGGACGACTAGTCGCTTCTTGTGTCAACGGCATCATCGGCGGCGACAACCCTGGATGCATCAAGCAAAGGAACCTCCACCTCTTGGTGCATGCTATAGGCCTGGTTCGCCTGTAGGATTTGCGCACTCCGCCAGTTGGTAACGTTGATCACCAACGGTGCTTGAGTGTTAACCGTCGGTAGACCACCATCTGCATCGAGGGTAGCGACCAACATGACGATCACCTCATCGGCGTCCTTGATCCCGAGGAGAGACTGATGAAAGTCGTCAATGTCAACCGTCATCTCGATACCCAACTCACTCGGTTGCGCGATCACGAAGCTCGGACCGCCCTCCTGACTCGAACGAAGACCAATGTAAGGACCGTACTCTGGTCCGAGAGCCCCCAATATGAAGCTATGGTGTCCCTCAAAACCTGGAAGCCCAATCGGGAAACTCAGTGGCAGGCTCAACACCCGCTCGGTTTGCGTTGACTCCTCGGTTACTTGACTCATCGATCCTCCTATATGACAAAATGACGGCTAGACGAACTACTTGTTAGATAGACGGCGCGGAACACTAGAGATAGTGAGCCAGCGTGGGTTGATTCAACTGTGATGTCGCATAGAGTGCCACCTGGTAATTATTGAGCTCCTGCTGATATTGCGTAGTCAGCTTCGCGGGATTGATGTTTTGGATCGCGCCGATCTCGTTCGTGGCCTGGGTCACTGCACCAGCCACCTGCTGGCTCATCACTTGGAACTGGTCATAGTTGATACCAGCTTGCGCAGCGTTATTCTCCAAGTTCTTTAGCTGAGTCTGGACCCCACCAAGAGCGGTTGAAAACTGAGGGGGGTTGCTGTTCAGATCGCTGATGGCAGTCTGAATAGCTGCAAAGATACCTCCTGTCGACGCCTGAAATGGATCAGCAATACTGGTGTTGAGTTGCACGCCAGGGGCCGCAGCTACGCTAGGCGCCGTAAAGTTTCCCCCATAGACAACCTGTCCCGTGCTCTGCGAAACTGAGTAGGCAGTCGTCCCACCCGTAGTGCCAGCAAAGATCGCCTGCCCAAGGTAGGTGGTATTCGCGACCCCTAAGAGTGACTGCTCGAGCCCCGATATCTGACTCGCCAAGCTCTTGGCTTTCGATGCCGTCACGCCCGGTCCTCCCGCCTGCACGAGCACGCTTGAGATTTGTTGGACGATGCTGACGGCTTGGGTCATTGAGGCATTTGCTAGCGAGGCTACCGTCTTACCCTCGGTGATATTGCTCTTGTACTGATTATAAGACGAGAGGGTCGCGTTGACGTTGATCAGGCTCGCCACGCCGGTAGGGTTGTCAGAGGGCGAGGAGATATTATTCCCGGTCGTCAACGTCTGCTCCATGGCACTCAACTGGGTCTGATACTGATCGAGCGAAGTAGTCATCAGAGCACTCAAGCTCATCTGTGATGGGATCATCGACATATAGTTCCTCCTCTTCTTCTAGACGTCTTGTATCAGTGACTGTAGCGTTGCGGCAACCGTGGAGATCACCTTCGCAGCCGCCTGATAGACCTGTTGATAGTTGACCAGATTGACTAGCTGTGAGTTCACAGCGACACCAGAGACCGATTTTTCAGCGGTGTACGCCTGGTTATAGGTGTTGGTTGCGTTGCTAGCATTCGCCGTGGCACTCTGTACGTCGAGGCCGACATTTGCGACTGAGCTTGCCCAACCTGCTGTGGCGGCCTGAGGCGCCGTTCCGTAGACTCCTTTTAGAGCGGTGATTGTTGGTACAGCCTGCTGGTTGGCGATCGCCTGCGCATTTGAACCGTCACCCGCTGCATAAGGAGACCCGGAGGCGGCGATCAAGGTAGGCGTCTTCACAATCGCCTGATTCACGCCAAGCGTCGCTGCATTGTACGGAGGAGGAGTTCCGGTACTCGGCGTGTTGGATGAGGAACCTGGGGTGTTGGCAAGCGCGTTGACAAAGAGAGGAATGCCAGTACCGGCAGATGATGAACTCGAGCTCGCTTGGCCCTGAGCTAGTTGATAGTTCACTTGGTTGGCCAAGTTGGTGGCTAACGTGTTCAAGTACACACCATATTTGGGGAGGTTGGTGTTCATAACCTGCAGTGTCGCCCCAAGGGTCCCACCCGTCACCGGGACAGTGGTTTGTGGTGATGACTCGAGTACGACGCTGTTGAGTCCCGATGTTGACGGTGGCGACGTTTGACTCTGTGTCGAAAGCTTGATCGCCGAGACCTGGCCTCCCTGCACTAGTGAGACCCCTCCGATCAACAACGTCGTCTGCCCGGCAGTCCCAGGGATGGAGGTGACTCCGATCTCACTGGCCAGCTTGTCGATCACCTGATTCTGCTGGTCCACAAGTGTGTTTGAGGCGCCAGGTGTCAATGATGTACTCGCAAGCTGAGTGTTGAGGGTGGCTACCTGTTGGAGCTGTGAGTTGATCGTCTCCACCATTGTCTGGCCTCAATGCCGCCCAGACCGGTCTCGATACCGTCAGTGAGAACATCTCGAACGCCAACACCCCTGGCTACCTCAAGG
>DAHZQE010000359.1:0-3140 GCA_027409005.1 Ferrimicrobium sp.
GAGCAGCCGCCGGGGTACTTCGCTCTCGCTGGCGTACAGGCGAGGAGGGCGACGATCTCGGAGCTATCGTCAGCAACCGTTTTGGGCGCCGCTGGTCTGACGCCAATGTCGAACCCCTCGTCGGTGGTATAAATGCCAATACTATTTACGGGCTCAGTGCCCGTACCAGTGCGCCCGCGATTCTTGCCGGCAAATTACCTGCATCTCCCGGGGGGAGTATGGGGCCCGCCTTTGGTACTCCTTCGACCGGGCTGTCCGCCCTCGTCGCACACCTTCGTCGCGAATTAGAGGCTGGCGGATGTCGGATAGTCACCTCCGCGCCGGTACAGTCCGTAGAACGAAGCTCTCCATCCAACGTCACAGTGGCCACCTCGACGGAGACCTACAGTGGCCAGCGCCTTCTCATCGCCCTACCCTCCTTCAAGAGCGCCTCGCTGCTTGGACCGATTTTTCAAGAGGGGCTAGACCTTCTTCGCTCCATCCACTATTCATCAGTTTCAATGCTCATCGCATACTCGAGCGAACCTCTGCCTCCACAGCTCGCCGAAATCAGCGGCGTACTCGTAGCCAGAGACCTAGGTCTGATGACCACCGCAGTGTCTATAGCATCCAACAAGTGGCCAGATTGGACCGGCCGGGTTGGGACGCTAGTGCGAGTGTCGACTGGCTCACTCTACGATCGTCGCCACCTACGGATGAATGATGATGAACTTAGGGAGACGCTATCGCTGGAGACGAGTCAAATTCTTGGCCATCAATTCAACTGGGCGTGGAATCGCATAGTACGCTGGGATCGTTCATTCCCCCATTTTCGTCCGTATCACGAAAGGCTCATTGCCCAGTTGGATGCTCGCCTTTTCGACCGCTTCCACGGCGATATAGCGCTGACGGGCTCCTACGTAAGTGGATCAGGCATACCAACCTGCATCGCCACGGCTAGGTCACGCTCGCGCCAGCTCGTATCTTGAGCCTCGCATACGTGGCGACCGCAACCGCTAAAAACGTTGGAATAGATGCCATTCCAACCCTAGGTCGCACACACAGCTAGCTCTTCTCAGTCACTCCGGCTGAATCAAAGGTAGCCATCTCAGCGAGTACTCTTGCTGCAGCACGCACCATGGGAACCGCGAGCGTTGCACCCGTGCCTTCACCCAAGCGAAGACCCAAGTCAACCAGCGGTTCTAGGTCAAGATGTGCTAACCCGATGCTTGCTCCTGGTTCGACCGACCGATGTCCAGCAATGAGATAGCCGACTACAGCCTCGTTCTCCAAAGACGCCATCAGTGCAGATGCTATAGCGATCACTCCGTCAAGGATCACTGGCGTATTTGCCTCAGCCGCCCCAAGGATTAAACCGGTCAAAAACGCATGCTCGAATCCACCCATACGCGACAACAACTCCGTGGCCCCTGATCGATCGCCTCGATACGAAGAGACGACATGTTCTATAACCGCCGTCTTCTTTGCGAGCGTTCTATCGTCAATTCCAGTGCCTCTGCCGGTCACTCTAGAGGCGCTCGCTCCCGTGACTGTAGCGATCAACGCAGCTGACGGGGTGGTATTGCCAATACCCATATCACCAGTAAGAAACAGATCCACTCCCAGAGACGCTTGCTCCGAGGCAAAGCGCCTGCCTTCGCCAATGAGTGCGTTAGCTACAGCCTCCGACATTGCAGGTTCAACGTAGATATTTCCGGTTACCTCTGCACGCTTAACGGTATGAAGCATCGGTGTAGCTTCAAACACCGCCCGCACCCCACAGTCGACAACTACAACTTGAGCTCCAACTTCGTCAGCAAGCACATTGATTGCTGCTCCGCCAGCGAGAAAGTTAGCTATCATCTGCGCGGTAACCTCTTGCGGCCAGGGAGACACCCCTTCTGCCAACACACCATGATCTCCAGCTGCGACTACCACCATCGGTCGCCTAGGAACCGGCGGAGGACAAGATCGATAGATGCCTGCCAGCTGGACACCAAGCTCTTCAAGTCGACCAAGTGAACCAGCAGGTTTGGTCAAATATCCCTGCAAAAGCAGGGCAGCCTGCATCGAGGTTGCGTCGAGAGCGCTCGTTCCAATCAACTTCTCGTCACTCATGCCTGTCCTACCTCGCTCGTGCTCTTGGATCGGAAAAGCCAGGTGTTGAAGACGAAAAACTTACCCACCCATACAACACCGAAAGCCACCATAGAAGCAAAGTTTACAAAAAGAGCATCAGTGATGTGAGAGAATCCATGGGAATGCGCAAAAGATTGGGCAAAACCGACGGTGACCAGAGAGAGGGCCAGCCCAATAAACGCAAGTGACCAGAACGGTACAACTTCACGCAGAAAATGCGATCTGCCCGACTTACCCCATGCCCAGTTTCGGTTTAGGTAGTACGAAGGTACAGCAGCCACTCCAGTCGCGACTACGTTAGAAACCTCAGCCGAAAAAAGCCGAAAAACTCCGAAAACCAGAAAAAGAACCGCCTCAGTCACTACGACTGATATCACGGAACTTAATGCGTATTTGATAGCCGTAGCGCCAATTTTGGCCACCAACCACCCATAGACTGTGCGATAAAAGGACTGCACGCGCCCAGCCTAGTCGTTTTGCAACGAATGATATCCGCCGCCTACTCAGGCTGCGGAGATAGGAGAACGATGTCTAAAGCTCTTGACGATCTCATTGCCCTTCTCGATCTTGAATCGATCGAGGTCAATATCTTTCGAGGACAAAGCCCACGCGAAGATCGTCAGCGCGTCTTCGGCGGTCAAGTCGCTGGACAAGCTCTCGTTGCGGCAGGACGCACAGTGTCGGCTGACAGGGCCGTCCACAGCCTCCATGCCTACTTCATCCGGCCTGGAGACCCCAGTATTCCACTGCTCTATGAAGTTGAGCGAATCAGAGACGGTAAGAGCTTCAGCACTCGCAGGGTCTTAGCAATCCAACACGGAAAGCCAATCTTTAATCTTTCGGCATCTTTTCAGGTCGATGAGGAGGGGCTCGAGCACCAACTCGAAGCACCCGAGGTCCCAGACCCACTCAGCCTCCCCGACTTTGAAGAGACCATGGCTCCCTGGGCTGGGGGTAAGTCGGGCAGATCGCATTTTCTGCGTGAAGTTGTACCGTTCTGGTCACTTGCGTTTATTGGGCTG
>DAHZQE010000367.1:0-6156 GCA_027409005.1 Ferrimicrobium sp.
AGAGTGGATAGCGCATTCGCCGGCACCGCACCAGTGCCACCGATCAAAGCGTTTCCTGCGGTGATACTACCAAAGCTCATGCCAAAGAGATCGGTTTTCATGTTCGCCGAGGCAGACTGGTCGTCTGTGTTTGCCTCGTCTTGAAATATCGAATCCCCATTGTACTTCATCTGAGTATCCCTCGTCTCCCAGTCAATGTGCGGCGTCGGCACATCAAACACACCGGCATTGTTGGACCCGGTGCCGTTCTGTGATTTGGACCCGGCAGCAGGAGGAAAGTCAAGCATATCACCGATCGTGCTAAAGTCCATTCCGTTCGGGAGCGGGTCGAAGCCAATGGGGATAGGATTGTCGATGGAGAGGGCAGAGGACGAGTGGCCAGTGGCGTGTTCGTTGGGAGTGTTTCGCAGGGCAGAGGGTTGGCTTGGATCAGGATCTATGGGGTTACCGAGGGTTGCCAGGCCGTTCATGTCGCTCCAGTTGTAGCTGGCAGCCGTTTCCTGTAACGCACTTGAGCCTGCACTCGCAGCACCAGGTCGACCTGTAAAGTGGCTCACGTCGGGTGGGAAAAGACTCCAATTAGTGTTCTGCGCCGAGTTGCTGCCTGGTACTGTGTCGCTTGACGCATGACGATATGATGGCATAGCATATTGTTCTGATGAGCCGCAATTTACCATGGCGCCGCGGCTGAGGCATTTATGAGCACGCTGCAAGGCGCGGCAATGCGCCATTTTAGAGACTTTGTAAGCATCTACCGGAGCAAACCTCGCACACAAGGTGCCCACTAGCAGAAACGACTGTGCAAGCAAAGATTCCGAGTACGAACTTCACAATGCTGTTTTGGCTCATCTTGTTATTCTACCTCCTCTGGGTAGCAGCTGCGGGACTATCTCGCGTGGGAAGCGCGACCCCAACGACACCAGACGACGACTCAGACAGCTTTGAAGAAGGCGAGCTTTGCCACAAGGATCTCCCTTAGGTTCAGAATAATCATCTGGACCGAGAGAAACCCCACTGTTCAGAGATCACCCGCTACTCAGATCTGCGCGCCGACATGCCTACTCAGAATCTGCCACTCATTGAGATGGACTGACGGCCACAAGCCGAATCGCAACGCCTGATCTCGCTCACCAGACTGCCAACTGCGTCGATCTCGAACACGAAGTGCGAGCCTTGAAGCATGGGAAATCACAACGCACACTTTTCAGACATCTTATCAGTCAGACGAACTGCCTTCTTCGGAAGCAATGGGGACCTCCCAGCAGAGCCAGATGTCAGAGCGATCCAATGAGATCAGGTGGTGCAGTGGTAGGAGCTTTCGAAAAACGACGATGAATGCTCGTAAACATTGTGGGTGATAAGCCTTGTGGGTGGCTGTGGGTATAGGCTGCAGGCCCGCGACTCGGCAGGGCAGCAGGGCTAGCTCGACCTCTTCAACAAGGCCTCGAGATACTGCTGCCAGACAGCCGCGATAGTATGTGTTCCATGTCCTGCCGTCTCATCGCTGATCGGAACCACTATCGCTTGCCCATCTGGAACCTTCTTCGTTTCTTCTTCCAGTATCCGGAGCTCGGGCGGATTGACTTGGTCATCAGCAAAGTTCACAGCGGTCAACGCTGCTTTGACACCTGCCAATCCAGGCCGCGGATCATAATCCCTAGACGCATCGAAAGCGTACAAGAAGTCATTTGCATCTTTCTCCCGCAGTTGCTTCTCCATCATCTGATCAATAAATCTGTCCGCGCTTTCCCGGTCCGGTGCTTCCTTTTGCCACTTCAATGGCGCACTGCTCATCCATGCTAGGACATGCAGTGCTGGCTTGAGGCCTCTTGGCTGCTGCTTGTAATCGCCGCCATGATACTCCGGGTCATCTCTGATGCTGTCGATAGCCATCTTCCGCATCATGCGATTGCGGCCAGCTATCTGCGCCGGAAGGCTGGCCAAAGGAAAGGCAGCGTCCATGAAGTCCGGGTACGCCGTGGCCCACATCCACGAATGCATGCCGCCCATACTGGTGCCCATGACAAGGCGAAGATGGTCGATGCCGAAATGTTGGGTCAACAACTGGTGCTGCGCATGGACCATATCGGTGTAGCAGTACCTCGGAAAGCGACCGCGGAGTCCATCAGAAGGCTTGCTCGACTGTCCATGCCCGATGCCATCGGGGAGCACGAGGAAGTACTCATCCGCGGAGAGCAATTGGCCAGAGTTGAAGAGTCGGCCGGCGAAGATCTCTTGAAGGAAATTTGAGCCGTTTCCAGTTGTGCCGTGTCTGTGTGAATCAGTATCTTTGGAACTATTCTCGCAGCCGAGGTGCACATCTTACAAGATCAGTACGGCGTTCTTGGCGCGCCCATTGGAATCTTTGCGAAGCTCGCCGAGGGTGTGATAGTGTATCTTAAGCTCAGGTAACGTGCCACCTTCGACGAAACTGAAGGCACGTATGAAAAAGTCGCCCTCGGTGGACTGCGGCCAAGGCATAATGTTGTTAAGCTGTGGCGATTACGCGTCGAGAATGACAAGAGATGAAGGCTAGTCAATTGGCAAGTGCCGCTATATCATGCACGGTAGTTGCAGCTGGATGCCAGATGAGGAAGGTCCACCGGGCCGGCCGCGATCTTCGCCAATGTCTTCCCCTCAGGACGAAATTCATCCGGCAATGTTCCACCTGGCTAGTCTGCCATGGCTGGTGCCAGCATTGCGCACGATGCACAGACGGCCGACGTCGTCGTCCTGCCATACATCTTCGAGCACTCTCTGGATCAGGATGCTGCCAATGCCCGTTCCTTGCCCCTCGCCCAAGTTGAAATTGCCAGTCGTCACAAAGCCGATGAGATGACTCTCATCCGGACAAAGGGGGTAGTCGTCGTCCCCGACCTTCGGAGGCTGTAAGAGGCTTTGCGCAAGTCGCCGCTGCATCACATGCGGAGGTGCATCCTTCGCGAGCCGTGGTAATCCGTGCTTCGGGCCCTTGTCTTTGCGATGACTGGGCTGGCGAGAGGGCAGCAGAGCAAGCCATCTTTTGCGAAGGGCGGAGTATGCAAAATCGGTCGGCAGACGGTAGACGCGGGCGCATTCTTGCGGCACGCCGCGGGTCAAAAGGGTGAGATTGACCGCCACCAGGGCTCCAGAGACGCTGGCGGTGAGTGAGGCAGGTGAGGCAGGTGAGGCAGCAGTCTGTAGCAACGCCAGTGCTTCCTTCGCGTCCATCTGTAGCAGCGAAGCAGGCTTCTGCGGAGCCATCGGTGGTTGTGTTGATGATGCTGTTTGGGGCTCGCTTCGACCATCGGCCTCCCCATTGGCAAGTGCGGATTGATCTTCAGTTGACTTTGAATGCGCGGAAAGAAGCCTTTCCCAGTCACAAGCCCAGCCAGCGCCAAGCTCTCCCTTCTGCTCATCACATGCCTCGACTTTATCCCAATTGACTCTCTTGCTCTTCGGTCGTCGTCTCCAAGCCTCCTCCCGCTTCCTTCGTTCCTCAGTCTCCCACAGCCAGCCCGCTTTCGTGCCCGGAAAGTCCGCAGGAAACCACGGCGTACCCGTCTCGAAGGCGATCTGCCTTTTCTGTTCAAGGCCGCCGAAGCGCGGTTGTTGGCCTGTCGATAGCGGGTAGTACATGACGCTGTACCAGATGGGTGGCGTGCACCTCCAAGGGCACAGGAGGGTCCACGAAGCAGGCGCTTGACTAGTCTTTGCTTGTCGCGTGCTCCTGCTACGGGCCGATGAGGCAAAGAGCAGTATGGGTATCTGAGGATCCTTTAGCGTAGACTCAGGGTATTGCCCAGGCGAAGCTAATGCCTTTCGGCGATTGATAGCCTTCTGGCTCGGTAGAGATGATGCTGCACTTAGTCGGTGCTTGCGGTCGAACAAACGGGAGGGGCCAGATGCAATGTGATTCGGCCAGCTCGCGATGGTCTGAAGCAGGCTCTGCTGCGCCTCATCGCCCTGTGGCGGTTCGATCATCCGCGGTGGATGGTGTAGTCGCGGATCCTGAATGTCGAAGCCGAGTAGAGCGCCATCAGGCAAGAGCGCCGGGTCTGTCAATCCTGCCAGCGATGTCCAAAACTTCGCCACCCTTGTGCCAGGCGGGTTGTGGTCTCGCATCGTTGCGTCAATGCCTAATTGCGTCTGACCAGTCTCGAGTGTCTGAGAAGAGGGCCATAAAGCGCAAAGGAGCGCTTCTGTTGAGCCGGGACCGACCAATTCAATGCTTCCAAGCTCAAATCGCAGATCTTCGACTCGAATCTGAGGCTTTGCTACCTTGGCCAAGCGCAGTACCTCCTCCCATAGCTGGAAGAAAGCTGCCGGATGAACACGCACCATCACTTTCCGCCTCCTCTTGTCTGCGTCAGTTCCCTTAACTTGCTCATCCTCCGACAAGCCGCACCAGATCACTGTCACCGGGGCTATTGGTTCGTGCGGAGCCTCTCGTTCGTGCGCAAAGGTTCCGAAAGCTCTGACCCCGCGCATCCAACGGTCATTTTCTCTGCCCTTCAACGGCTGTCTTTCGAGACCAAGGCCCTTCAAGAGCCCTATTAAGCTGTCCTGCCGGCCTTCGAGCCCGATAGTAGACATGTAGCTAGCGTCCCAAGCAACGCAGCCGCGGTGATGGCTTGCACGATAGGTAGGCCTGTAGCTTTTTGCTGTTGGCGCTAGCGGAATCGCAAAGCGCCAGAGCGGCGCAGAAGGGGGCGTCATGCGTGCGCGCTTTGCATGGAAGAGATGTGTGGGCAGCCATGACTTGTGGATCTGCCGTTTCCGAAACTTGGCCTTGGGTACAGGGGGCGATGCAAGCAGAGATGCCTTGACTTTGGGTACACGAGTCTTCACAACGGTCGCAACATCCGGCTTCTGCTCCGATGACACGGCCTTTTTTGCTTCGGCTGGATCATGAACGACGACTTCTTCGGTATTGGAATGCTCCTTTGCGGCTTTGCGTTTCGCCCCGATGGCGCGTAGCTTCTTGGCAGTCTCCAGGCGAAGTCGCATGTGTCGCGTCGGCCTTCGTCTTCTAGCAGTGACAGTCGGGGTATTGTCTTCAACCATCTGTGCAGAGACATCAGTACGCGAGCACGTCGACATTCGCCACACCCACCTTAAGCAACACCTACCTCCCTCTTACCACGAGCTTGCAATCTCTTTGGCATTCGCTTGACATTGTGACTTGCCGTGCGTCGCCGAAGGTCCTTGGGCACCTGCTGGAATGCTCGTTGATTCAGAGCCTTCTTGCTCCGAGCCATGCCTTCTTCTAGAGCCCGAATCTCGAACTCGCGTGCCGCAACGTACTTAAGCACGTCCATCTCGCCATTCTGAAAGGCTTTACCGGACGCCTGCGTGGCCAAGGCGCGAGCATCTCTCTGCTTTGCACGATGGTCAGGCCGTCCACGGGAAGGCTGGTCGCCACCTTTGTGCCTTTTCGCATCGCCGCCGGCACTGCCGTTCGGCGCCTGCTTCCGCTTCTGGCCCGATTGACCCGCAGGTGCAGATGATGGACCTTTCGGCGCCATCGTATGCTCAGTCAAAAATAATACATTGCGCGAGGGATGTCGTGAAGGGAGGCGTTGCGGAGCTCGCGCTCGGAGGGCAACTTTGCCGAGGACGTTCAGCTCTAGCCACATGCAAATAACGACGGGTGTCTTAAATGAACCCAGATTGATTGATGTACGCTCGTCTACCCCCCTTCATGTCATCAACAGCAACAATCTAGACCCGAATCGTCGCCTCAGGCCCTGCCAACATACTTCGAAGACTGTAGGGTTGCGAGTGCTGGAGACCGTTGGTGACGACAAACCAAACCAAACGGTCGCAGCGGTCACGACTTTTGCGGACGGGTATGAGCGTGTTTTGAAGTCGCGTCTGGTCGCGACGTGGCGGAGCTTCACCTCAGCTCGTCCAGGCAAGGAATTCATGACGACCACCCCGGCAACATGGCGGACCCGTCGAATCCGCGGCGGCGACAACGCGCAGTTGAGGATGACGGCTACGGAGGCGACGAAGTGTACTCCAGCTCTCCGAAACGCACACGGCTGGACGAGGACGACGAAGAGCGAGCTGATCACGTGGACGGTGAAGGCATGGCTCGGAGCAAGAAGGCTCTGAACCAACGAGCATTCCAGCAGGTGCCTAAGGACCTTCGGCGACGCACGGCAAGTCACA
>DAHZQE010000378.1:0-4079 GCA_027409005.1 Ferrimicrobium sp.
ATCTCTTTAGTTTTCGTCATATCATCCCCACTCACCAAGGACGCGCTGCCGAACGGATCCTCTTCTCGGTTCTTGGCGGGCCAGGCAAAGTCGTGCCCGCCAACACCCACTTCGATACAACGCGAGCGAACGTCGAATATACCGGTGCTGAAGCGGTTGATCTCCTCTGTCCAGAGGGACTGGACCCCCAGCTCGAGGCACCCTTCAAAGGTAACATCGATCTAAATGCCCTGCACCAGCTCCTCCAGAAGCGATCACAGGATGTTCCAGCCGTCATCCTAACGATCACCAACAACTCCGGTGGTGGCCAGCCTGTCTCTATGGAGAACATCCGCGCTACCAGCAATCTGTGTCATTCATACGGAGTTCCGCTCTACCTTGACTCCTGTCGGTTTGCCGAGAACGCATGGTTCATTCACCTTCGCGAACCGGGTTATGCGACAAAATCGGTGGTCGACATCGTCCGCGAGATGTACTCTTACGCCGATGGGATGACGATGAGCGCCAAGAAGGATCCGATGGCCAACATCGGAGGCTGGCTGGCCACCAATGATGAGGCGCTCGCCGAGCGAGCTAGAACTATGCTAATTCTAACCGAGGGCTTCCCAACCTACGGTGGCCTCGCCGGGCGAGATCTCGAAGCCATCGCACAGGGCCTTCATGAAGCCGTCTCCCACGACTATCTCCACTATCGGATTTCGTCGACCGCCTACCTGGGTGATGCCTTGGACGAGATGGGCTTTCCGGTGGTGAGGCCGAGTGGTGGTCACGCCATCTACCTAGATGCGCGTCGATTACTCCCACAGATTCCGGCACTCGAGTACCCGGGACAAGCACTCGCTGTAGCGCTCTACGAACTCGGAGGTGTTCGCGGATGTGAGATTGGCACCGTCATGTTCGGACGAGCGCCCGATGGGAGCGAGCATCCAAGTTCGTTAGAACTCGTTCGACTCGCGATCCCACGGCGTACCTACACCCAGAGTCATATCGACTACGTCATTGAAGTCTGTGCCGAGGTTCTCAGTGTGGCAGAAAGGCTTGTTGGCTATAGGATCACCAAAGAACCAGCTTCACTCCGCCACTTCACAGCACAGTTCGAGAGAATTGACCACAACTGACCACAGACGTCTGGCGCGCGAACCGTGCCTTGTACAAGATAGGATGCCATGCTCGACACCACCCATCTGCTAGGTTTCGATCTGGAGACCACCGGCCTCTCCTTGGCCGATGATGAACCGGTGTCCTACGCGCTCACCTGGTGTGACAACACCGAGACACGTGATGACTACGGCTTGGTAGCCCCTACCAGACCGATCGCCCCCGAGGCGACCGCCAAACACGGGATCACCGATGAGCAGGCCGCTCGCGACGGTCAACCCTTGCCTGAGGCCCTCAAGCGTATAGGCAACGATCTAGTCAAGGCGGGGCGCCAGGGCTGGTTGCTGGTGGGCATGAATATCTCCTTCGATCTCAGCATCATCGATGCCCAACTTCGACTGCACTTCGGCCGCGGTCTCTATGACGTCGGATGGCGTGGTCCGGTACTCGATATCTACGTCATCGATCGCGTCTTTAGCGCTCCACGCCGCGGATCACGTCAGCTCGATGCATTGTGTGAATTCTACGGAGTAGAACTCACCGATGCCCATAACGCCCTTGGAGATGCACGAGCCACCGTCGAGATTGCTCGTCGTCAACTTGCCGCCTACCCACGTATCGCCGAGATGGATGGATCGCGGTTGATACAACTCCAGGAGCGCGAACACCTCAAATGGCTACGCAATCTGAATGACTATCGTCGTGAACACGATGGCGAGCCGATCAGGATCCCCAACGGATGGCCTATTGATAGGAGTCAGCGGTCATCATGATCGAGTGGCAGAGATCGCATTGGTTTCGTGGTCTGCTGGTACTGGTTGCCGTCGCCCTCATGATAGCGATCGCAACCATATTCAACCAGGCAGTAATGCTGGTCCCTGAGGTGGGCGCCGTCTCGACCGGGCTCCTCTTCTTTCGGATCAGCGCATGGAGGAAGGGTCCACTCCCCTTCTACTTGCTGATCTGTGGTGCCGCATTTCTCGGCGTAGAGGTCGCACGCTACCTACCTATAGGTCTGACCGCCCAAATCATCGTCACCTTATCGAGCATTCTCGCTGCCGTTCTATTCTTTCGTGTTCCCGCCTATCCAGCACTCTCGGCTGGCCTGCTTCCGGTCTATCTCCACCTGACCTCTCCACTCTACGTCGTCGCTGTCGTTTGTTTCATGGGACTTCCTACGCTCTATGTTCTCGTCGTCGAACGCTCCGGCCTCGGCCCAGGGCCAAAGGTAGTCGTGACCCTGCGTACGACAGTTATCATCGCGTGTTCGCTCGGGTTGATGATTCTCGCCCTCTGGCTCGCACGATCACCACTCGCAGTCCTACCTCCCCTCTTCGTCGCTAGCGTCGAGAACGCGAACACCTCCGAACCACGTAGTATCCGTCGACTCAGCCTGACCGCGTTGGTGCTCCTGGCCAGCATTGAGCTGAGCATCCTTCTCTATCTCAACCTGAACGTAGATCTGGTCGTGGTGATCACCGTCTTGATCGCCCTTCTGGTCGTCAGTAAACTCAACCTAGAGAGTCCGCCAATTTTAGCTCTCGCGATCATCCCCATCGTGTTCGATCACCCAACCGATCTGCGAGTCAGCTATCTGATAGTGATCGGGATAGTACTCTCCCAGATCGCGCCGGTAACCGTAGCTTGGGTCATCGACCACTCCCCCCTACTCGCACGCATTATGCGTCGCCCGGAGGGTTTGAGATCGACCACTACGTCTAACTCACGACTGCGCCCTTGCAGTGATCCGAGAGTCGATGGAACTCTATTGTGACCACCTCTGTTGGCCGCCGACCGCTTGAACACGTCCTCGTCCTCGGAGGAGGATCTGAGATCGCTCGAGCCCTCCTAATGCGGCTCGCCGGAGTTAGTCTTCGCTCTGTGATCCTCATGGGGCCACACGCCGAGACGCTGAAACGCACTAGAGAGCAGCTGCTGGCGGCCTTTCCTAAGCTAACAGTTGTTACCCTCGCGCTCGATCTATCCGAACTCCAAACGGTCGACATGGCCGTCGCACAGGCGCTAAAGCGGCTCGAGGTCATCGACTGCGTGATCATGGCCGCCGGGTGGCTCGGAGCCCAAGAAATGGATGAGCGAGACCCGGAGTCCGTAGCTCATACCCTCACGGTTAACTTCACTGGGCCTGCGATGGCACTCACGCGATGTGCAGAAAGATTAGAGGAACAGGGATACGGACTCATGATCGTGTTGTCCTCAGTGGCAGGCGAACGTGTACGAAGATCAAACTACCTCTATGGAGCCGCCAAGGCGGGGCTCGATGGCTTCGCGCTCGGTCTTGCTGACCGCGTCCATCCCAAGGTATCGGTGATGGTAATCCGCCCCGGCTTCGTCTCAACAGCGATGACGCGCTCGCTGGCTACACCTCCGCTGGCGACAACAGCCGAACGTGTCGCAAGCGATATCATCCGAGGTATCAGCAGTGGTGCCACAATCGTTTGGAGCCCCCGCTCCATGCGAGCTATCATGGCGATCTATCGCCATCTACCCCGCGCCATAGCTCGCCAGATTCGTTACTGACGGATGCACCCACCACGCTACCTTTTTATAGAGAGCGCTAAGATTCTCTTTGGCTTTTGACCAATACGACCAAGCACTCAGATATAACTGCAGCACACGTCAGCTGACAGCCGTTCCTCCGACGATCGGAGCACCATGACCAGTGGTATTGGATCCAAGCGCGGACGAACTCGGACCACCATTGAAGCCAATCACCTGGCCATTTGAGAGTATGATACTGTATCCGCTGCCGTTAGGGGCAGGAATGATCGCCACCGCATTCTGGTTCACCTTCACAGAGCCGGCCGAAGGTGCGTCACCAAACCCGTACGTAGCCCCATCTGCGGCTAACAAGACGTAACCATTGCCGGTGGGTGACGAGACAATACCCACGAACTTAGTCCCGGTAGCCTGGCTAATCTCCCCATAGAAGCGCGCGTCTCCAAAGGAGAGTACGGTTCCGT
>DAHZQE010000388.1:0-2970 GCA_027409005.1 Ferrimicrobium sp.
CTAAAGTCGGATCGCCTCTCACTGCCAGAGAGAATCTACCTCACCTAACTGTCGCTAACGGAGGTGCCAGGTGGATAGAGCCGGAAGCCCGACTCCGCCTTATGGGACAGAGAGCGATAGAAGGCTTCGGCGGTATCGGTAATGAGATCGACTCTCGTAGCCCCAAGCAACGGGAACGCGTAGGATATGATCCCCTTGGCGGCACCGAGTCTGCGATAGGTCTGTTCGACGACGAGAAGTGACAGGTGTGCCTGTATTGCTCTATCCGTTTGGAAGTAAGCGAACCCAATGATATGGCTGGAGGTAGTGGCAACTACGGCCACAACTCCGGGCGCGGTGAAGACTTTTCGCGCTCGATCTCTGTCGTCGGCATAGGAGATCCAACCTTCTTGACGACACAAAGCAAGCACCCCATCGAGATCGCCTTCTTGGTATACTCTGAACCCGATAGGACTCCGCACGCAATCAGGCTAGCTGGCCCTCCAAAATAGGTTGCATTCCAGCTATCTTTCTGCGGGTTTCGTCCGATTCAACCTGTTAGCTCCGGCTCTAAGTCTCATTGTACAGCATAAAGTGACAGGGATCGTTGTTTATATATGCCAGCTGTCCGATTGATTTGGATGTGCAATTGGAGAGGTATACACGGCTAGCTGGATCTTTATGTCTGTCAGCTTGGCCCGAGGTAAGTCAATACGACCGTGAAGCTGGTCGACGTTGTCAGATACCGGTGGCCGGATTCTCGCCGGGTGTCATCGCCCATGAACTGCGAGAGTAGACGTTCCAGTTGTTGCACGCGAGTGTTGAAACGCGCGTCGCTTTGCGGGGCGGCAATCAGGTCAGCCTTGAGCAACGATTGGCTGACTGTGGTCGCTTGGCGAGGGTGTGCAATTCGTTAAAGAAGATCGCGGTGACTGTTGCGGAAGTTGCATGTCCGACCCCACCTTTACAGACGGGGCTCGTACTCTAGTTTGGTCAAGAACTCGTGAGCGGCGTGCGGGGGAGGTCCCAAACCGATCTCACCGACAGGATTACGATAGCTGAGAACACGGTATACACCGCTCCAATGGTGAAGAGCGCTAGCAGGGAGAGAAGGTGCGCGAGCGGCACGGCCAGCACGTAACCGACAGGCAAAAGACCAACTGACGCCAGGTAATCAAAACTCGAAACTCTAGAGATCACCTCCTTCGGAACGTGGGCCTGAACCGAGAACGAATACAGAGCGCCTGAATACTCCAGGCCAGCCCCAGCCAATAGCGATGCCAGCGCAACCCATTCCAGGCTGAGATGTAGTCCCAGTGTTGCAGGGAAGGGGGCCATGAGAACCAAGCTGCCAACGGCAACTCGCAAGGGATGCTTCGCTAAACTCCGGAAGGCAACGACTCCTCCAATCACTCCTCCAACAGCGAGTGCAGCGAGAATAGCTGCCCATCCTGGGGCCCCATGGTAGTACTCTTTGGCAAGGAGTGGGCCCAACACGATAATCGGCGCATAGGTCACCACATGCCAGATCGCGAACTGTAGATCGATGCTCCAGATCCACGGCCGTGATGAAAAGGCAGACCATCCTTCTTTCAGATCTCTGAACACCCCGGTTCTTGTGGGCTGCGACACGCTCGTGGACACGTCGGTTGATTTAGTAGTAGCAAAGATGTAGCTCGCGATTAGAGGAAGGAATCCAGCGATGAGGATGGCCAATGGAGGGGAGGTCAGTGCTACTAGCACTGCTGCAATCAGCGGACCCATAATGCTAGCAAGGTTCCGATAGATGCTCCGTGCAGCATTAACCGATTGGCGTAAGTCCCCGTAGACGTTTGCCTGCACCCAACCATCCATTGACACTCCGAAAAGCGCTGAACCAACGCCGATGATTCCACCGGCCCCTACGTAGGGCCAAATGTTGCGCAAACCAAAGTGGCCAAACAGGCCGAGCGCAATATAGGCAATCCCGGTCATTAGATCCGCCAACACTAGCAAACGTGCACGCGACACTCGGTCAGCGATTATCCCGGCCCCTAGCAGTCCCGCTACCAAGGTGATCGCCTCGCCGCCGAGTACTAGTCCGAGATCGGCAGCCGAATGAAAGATGTCGAGCATCATGAAACTGAGCGCAACTGGGACCATTGCGAAGCCAAGGTTAGCCAGAGCACGAGCGATCAGAAATCTTCGCAGCAACGTGTTTTCAAATAGCTTGCGAATGGATTCCATCCCGATTAGCCTACTTTGTCGGGATTGCGGGGACTTAGGATTCAAGTGGGGAATCTACCTGCCCATCTACCCGGTCTATGTCGAAGCCGAAGACCGATCACGTCATGAGTTCGCCATAGCGGTGGACGAAAACCTACATGGACTTGACCTTGGTTCGATTGATGACTTTCGACGTGAGTACCGTATGAGTGTGACCAAGATCCGATTGCACCAGCCATCCTTTCGATCACGAGTCCTACACGCCTATAACTCGACCTGCGCGATTTGTCGGCTCCATCACTCAGAACTACTCGACGCTGCTCATATTCTTCCAGATGGTCATCCACGAGGAACACCGATCGTACCCAACGGAATTACATTATGCAAACTCCATCATGCCGCCCTTGACCGCAACCTATTGGGGATTCGCCCCGACTTTGTTGTCGAGATAAGATCAGAACTCCTTCGCGAGATCGATGGCCCAATGCTCCAACACGACATCAAGGAGATGAACGGCACTCAGCTAGAGCTTCCCGGGGAGCGGGCTTCACGTCCGGACACGGCCCGTCTTGAAGAGCGATACCAGGAGCTTATAGAGGTCGCTCGACCCCGCCCTTACAGACAGGGCTTACGCTCCCGTTTGGTCAACGACAATACGACAGACGCATTAGGGCCAGCATGCTCTATGAGTTAGATCGCTGTCTGACCCAAGTCAGGTAGACGAGGTTCGCTGCCGACTAGCAGCATCCGAGGCTGGGTTGGAGTGGGTTACTCGATCATCGGTTA
>DAHZQE010000390.1:0-6289 GCA_027409005.1 Ferrimicrobium sp.
TGGATGTGTAGGGGTACTCAGGTAACGCGGCCGCATCCCTACATGAAGAAAACGAGCTCATGAATGCATGGTCAGAAGCAGAAAGGTTGGACCATAGCGATGGACGTTGACATGTGACAAGACGGAGGAAACCCGCAGCCGAACGTCAATCTCGACCTCACCTCCGCCAACGTTTACTGGTCCCCAAGCTGGACGGACAGAATGCAGGGCTACAATCAGTATGCGCAGCAGGGCAGTGGAGGGGACTTGACCGGGCAAATGGGGCAGATGAGTCTGGATGGTAGTGCGGCGCATCATGGCAGGAAGAAAAAGGATCGACATGCATACCATCAACTCGACCAGCCCGCGGCTCTCACTCAGCCAAGTCCGCAGCCTCCCAACGGACAATTTTTGGACGGACAAGCAGGACAGCCTCAGCGAGCAGTCAGTCCCTTCCCGGTGCCTTGGCAACAAAGCGCCCAGGGATGGCAGACGCAGCAGGCGTCTGGCGCACAGCAGCCCGCCGCCGCCCCCGGAACTGGAATCACCATGAGTGGGCAGACTGGCCCACAGCAAGGCGGCATGGCTGCAGCTGGTGGCCAGGCCAGAGTGAACCCCGAACAGTGCCCGAGTGTCCCGTTGAGTCGAGATGCTCCTGCTGAATACTACAAGACCCAGATCTACCCGACTATGGAATTACACAATCCGCCGCCAGCTACTACGCCATTTGTCGCGTTTGACCAGGGGAGTGCGTCACCAAAATATGCACGGCTTACGCTGAATGCCATTCCCAATTCTCATGACCAGATGATGTCTTCTGCGCTGCCGTTAGGCCTGATACTGCAACCATTGGCCAAGCAGACGGACGGCGAGCAAGCAATACCTGTGCTCGACTTTGGCGACGCTGGCCCACCGCGGTGTCGGAGGTGTAGAGCGTACATCAATCCGTTCATGGTCTTCTCCAATGGTGGCAATCGCATGAATTGCAATTTATGTGGCCATCCCAACGAAGTACCCCCAGAGTATTTCGCCCCGACCGATCCGACAGGCATCCGGGTAGACCGGCAGGACAGGCCAGAATTGCTACTGGGCACTTGTGAGTTCCTAGTACCGAAGGAGTACTGGTCGAAGGAGCCCTTGCCCATGCGATATCTCTTCCTCCTGGACGTCAGCGCCGAGGCATACAGCCGCGGCTTCCTGCAGGGTGTCTGTGATGGTGTTCTGGCCTCGATATTTGGTCCCGAGCCAGGCGACGAGGCGGGAGACCCGGACAGTGAGACCGGCGGTGCACGACCAAGTCTAGTGCCAGCAGGTGCGAAGGTCGGGTTCATGACTTACGACCGAGAGATTCACTTCTACGATATTTCAGCGGCTGTAGCCTCGCCTCAACAGCTAGTGGTATCAGACCTCGACGATCCGTTCGCCGCTATCGCACCCGAACGGCTGTTTGTTGATGCCGCAGAGTGCCGCTCAAACATTACCAAACTACTCAAGCAGCTGCCAAACATGTTCGCACGCGCAAGATATCCAGTCCCGGCGCTGTTGCCGTCTCTACACGCTGCTTTGGCTGCCCTCGAATCTAGTGGTGGCAAAGTAATTTGCTCTCTCGCAAGCCTGCCTTCTTTCGGACCAGGCGCTCTCCATGCCCGAGACAAGGGGCAGTCGACGAACGACGATGGCGAGCAAAGCAAAGAGTTCCTCAAGACCGAGCATTCTGGCTACCGCAAGTGCCAGGCGGACATGGTCAAGGCCGGAGTCGGTGTCGACTTCTTCCTGGCAGCGCCAATGGGAGGCTATATCGACATCGCTACCATTGGCTTCGTAGCGGAGAAGACTGGCGGTGAGACGTTCTATTATCCAAACTGGTCGTATCCGCGGGATTGTCTCCGACTGCAAAAGGAGCTGACGCATACGCTGCGGAGAGAGCAGGGATACGCCGCGCTGATGAAGGTGCGGTGTAGTAACGGTCTTCAAGTGGCGCACTACTCCGGCAACTTCACGCAGCACACATTTGGCGCAGACTTGGAGCTTGCGAGCGTAACGCAGGACACCGGCATGAGCGTCACGTTCGCTTACGATGGCAAGGTGAGTTTCCGCCTGAATCCCGTGGCCAGCGTTGAAGAGAGGCGAAGGGCGACGCATGTTGAGGTGCGCCGAGCCTTGCGGACAGGTGTGCAAGGACTTTTGCTGACTTGTATCTCTCTAGCTCGACCCGAAGCTGGACGCTCACTTCCAGGCGGCGTTGCTGTACACTACTACGTCCGGCCAACGGCGAGTGCGATGCGTCAACGTAGTTGCATCAGTGACAGACACCGCGCGTGAAAGCATGCGCTTCCTGGATCAAGACGCCATCATATCAGTCATGGCAAAGGAGTCAGCAGCTAAGGTCGGCGAGCGCAACCTCAAAGACATCCGACAAGCAATCCAGGACAAGACGGTAGATATTCTGGCCAGCTACCGCAAGAACTTTTCGGACCAGCATCCTACAGGCCAGCTTGTCCTACCAGAGAATCTGAAGGAGTTCGCCATGTACACGCTTGGTCTGATGAAGTCGCGTGCTTTGAAAGCAGGCCGGGAGCCCAGCGATCGAAGGATACAGGAGGTTCGCATGATTCGCAGCATGGGTCCCGCCGAGCTGAGCTTGTATCTGTACCCACGTATCATCTCGATTCACAATTTGGACCCGACAGAAGGCTTCGCGGACGACAACGGTCACCTCAAGATGCCGCGAGCAATTCGGGCGAGCTTTGGATACGTAGAAGAAGGAGGTGCCTACCTAGTCGACAATGGCCAGATACTGCTGCTGTGGATCCACCAGCAGGTTTCGCCGGACCTGTTGGAGGACCTCTTTGGCGAGGGCCTCAATAGCCTACAGGCGCTGGATCCTAACCTGAACGCACTTCCTGTGCTCGAGACACATCTGAACGCTCAAGTGCGGAATATACTCCTCCATCTGGAAGAACAACGAGGTAGCAAGGGCTTGGCCATCCAATTGGCACGGCAAGGGCTAGATGGCGCAGAGTTCGAGTTCGCGCGCTTGTTGTACGAGGACCGGAACGGCGAGGCGAGCTCGTATGTCGACTGGCTGGTGACACTGCACAGGGCGGTGGGAGCGGATGTGAGTATTCGATGGTCATGTAGCGCACCTCCCAGACACTGACGAGGAAATAGTTGAGCGGGCAGCGGGTCAAGCATGGCGAAGACGTTTCCCAGACGATCAGTAACACGATATCGAGCATCACCGGTAGTGTGCCGTACTGGGGTTGAGTAGTGGATTCATGGCATAGCGATGTGGACAGCGAGGCGTCTGGATCGAGGATGTCCATAGCTTTGCAGTTTCAAGACCATGAAGAAGGACATCATGCCGGGTAAGCAAGAGAAGTGCGGAAGTCTGTTCTGGCATGGGCGATAGAATCCACGGGTTCAACCACGCGCCGCGTCTATTCACCAGCCTGTAAAGACCTGAAGTCGCCAGTGGCGAATCGGGCAACCCAACCTTGTCAGAGCCTTGATATCAAGAAGGAGGAGTGTGGTGAAGCTCGTTTCCCATAAGAACATGTTGCGTGCCCAAGCCAATGCTAAGTCGTAGGTAGTGAGATGTACGCCACCGTTCGGGCAGCGTCTCCGGCCGCCATTCTCTCCAGCAACCAACAACCTCCCGCAGAAAGTGAAGACCGCTCGAGACCGCCCAGTTCGCTATCGCCCGCCCGCGTGTCATGCCTCATTGACCATGCTACCAGAGTCACTGGCTCAGATGGCGTACTTCCTAGTCCACTCTCTCGCTGTTGCCTCGTACCGCGAGCGGTCGGTTTTGTAGACGTGGGCGATCTCTGGTACCAGCGGGTCGTCCGGGTTCGGGTCTGTGAGCATGGAGCAGATGGAGAGGAGGACTGTGGAGCACCATGTCAGTATAGGGCAGGAGAGCGTCTGGTTGCCGGCTGCAGCGTACCTTTCGAGATGGTAAGCGCCGGGCTCCACTGGTCACGCAGGATGTCTAGACAGATGCTGCCGTTGCTGTTGATGTTCGGGTGATAGATGCGGGTGGTGAAGTTGACTTTCGGGGGCTTGAAGGGGTAGTCGGTCGGGAAGTGAATTGCGAGGAAGAAGACGCCGCCGGAGTATGGAGAGTCGCCGGGACCCATGATGGTGGCTTGCCAGTGGAACTACGTCATACCGTCAGTCTGCATGATTTCACTATACCTTCACTGCCGCCCGCTGGGGTGCGAGGCAAGCATGAGGCGGCCGGCGTGAAGACTCACGAGATCATCGCCTATCGGGCCTGCACTACAGGAAGACGGTGGATCGCGCCCCAGGTCTGTGAGTTCCTTGTTGATACGCTTCAACGCCATCGCGACGATATGTGGTTGTTGTTTGGGTGAGAGTAGACTGTGTTGTCGTGGCCGATGTGTGGTCTTGCGTGGTGGCAGTGGGAGCGGGCGGGTTGATTGTATGGTGGTGGAGACAGAGGTCTGACGAAACGCAAGAAAGGCTCGCAGCCGCCTTAGGTAATCAAGAGTGCCTGAGGAACGCACGCGCTTTAGGCAAGAGCGCTCGAATTTCGTTCGGCGGGACTTGTTCGAAGGGCAGTCACACTGTGGAAGGCGGTGGAAGTGATTCGGAAGAAGTGTGCGGCGTGCGGCAAAGATGACAAAGTCGTGAGAGAGCGCGCACGATTCACTGGAAGCGTCAAGGCACGTGCCGGGGCCCAGTTCCTTCCAAACAACTGAGCTGGAACGTGCCGTCGCTTCAGCTTGTTTACTGAGTACATGTGAGGCTGTGGCCGCATACACTGCCGAGAGTGAATGCAAGATTTCGAGTATATGTACAACCCAGAACAATGACAGTCCAATCATTCTATACAAAGGCCTGAATACCGGTGATCGCACGGCCCAGGATCAAAGCTATATCGGAGGTTAGCACTGGATCTCACCATCGTACTTGAGGTCGCCACTTACAATGGATATCGCTCTGTCCTTCGTACGTCTGCGTGACAAAGAGGTTCGCCACATGTCGACCAATGTGGTACTCGTCGCTGACGGCGTTACCGCCAAAGATCTCCTGCAAATGCCGTGCGTTGATCAAGGCCCGGTCACAATTCTGGCGCTTGATCATGCTGATCATTTCGGGTGCAGCCTTGCCCTCGTCCTTGAGCCGGCCAACTTGCAGCGCAGCCTGAATGCCGTAAGCGGCGTCGGTAGTGGCATCGGCCAGCTTCTTCTGCACAAGCTGGTACTTCGCAATCGGATTGTTCTTGAACTGCTTCCTCTCGAGCGCATACTCTCGCGCCCTTGCGATGCAGTCCTCTAGAGCTCCGATCGTACCCCACGCGATGCCGTACCGTGCGCTGTTCAGACAGGAGAAGGGACCCTTCAAGCCTTCAACTTCTGGGAACATCATCTCCTTCGCCACCGGCACTTCGTCCATCTGGATCATTCCGGTTATAGAGGCGCGGAGCCCGTTCTTGTCGCCAAGCTTGGGAGTCTCCAGCGTGCCAGGCGGGCATTGCGACCTCTCAATCAAGAATCCACGGATCTTGCCAGTCTCCTGCAGCTTCGCCCAGACCAGCAGTACATCCGCAATGGGCGAATTGGTGATCCATGTCTTACTTCCCGATAAGCTATAGTAGCCTTTTTTGCTCGGATGTGGCTTTGCAACGCTCTCCATGCTACCAGGATCACTGCCATGGTTCGGTTCGGTCAGACCAAAGCAGCCCAGTATCTTGCCCTTTGCCATGCCAGGCAGGAACTTCTGCTTTTGCTCTTCCGTGCCAAACTCGTCAATGCCTCCCATAACCAGCGAGGACTGCACACTCATGCCGGACCGATACCCCGAGTCCACTCGTTCCACTGCACGCGTGATCAATCCTGATGCGACTGACGAGACGCCAGCGCAGTCATAGCCTTTGATCGTAGCTCCTAGAAGTCCTAGCTCGCCCATCTCGGCGAGAATGTTGCGGTCGTAGTCCTCTTTGCGGTATGCATCTAAGACATTCATCAGCATCGAAGCCCAGCCGGCAAGTCTTTCGAGGGGATCGCACACCGAGTACCCGTGGTAAAAGTCGCTCTTGACAATATGACTCGGCAGTCTCAGCTATGGCGACCTCTTCTTCAGTGTAGTTGTTCGCGGCGCCCAATGGGTCTTTCCAATCGAAGGCAGCTGGTGCATGTGCATATCGGCGGCCAATGCTGGTGGGTTGTGTCGAGACACGCCTGGCCACTTGCCTCGCGGCTCGGAAAGTTGCTGGTTTGAACATTGTGGTGTGGAAAAGAATGAACGATAAGTGCAACGAAGTCGTCCAAATGTGATGACA
>DAHZQE010000050.1:0-3983 GCA_027409005.1 Ferrimicrobium sp.
TTCACCGAGCGGTTGGGAATCCGTTTCCCGCTACTGTGCGATGAGGATCGCTCTGTTGCGAGAAACTATGGAGTGTTGGGACCGCTTGGGTTCTATCGCAGATCTGTGTTCGTGCTCGACCGTGGGCAGCGCATCAGCTATTGCCACGTGTCGCGAGCTGGTCTAACCTTCCGTAGCTCTGACGAGCTATTGCGTGCAGTCCAAGAGGCTATCGATGGTTCAGTTGACGGGCCGCCTAGGCGCGGATAGCTGAGGTATCGGATTATCGATCATATGTATTAGTTTGGTAGCATGCTAGCTTCGACAGGTGTGCAGAAGGTGATTGAGTCCGTGAGTACGGAGACGGCTAACGTGTTGCCTCTGCGGACTTCTGCGAGGCGGCTGGGATGACAGTAGTGCTTGGAGTTGACCCTGGCTTGAAACGAGTCGGCTACTCGGTGCTAGAGCAGACTAATTCGGGTATTGGTCTTCGATGCGCGGGGTTGATCGCTACTGATCCCACGGTTCCGCTTGGTGAGCGCCTTGCAGATATCTTTGGCTCAGTTGACGATATTATTCGTGAGTACCGACCCTCACAACTGGTCTTGGAACGGATTCTGTTCGCAAAGAATGTGACCTCGGCACTTCTGGTAGCGCAGGCCGTTGGGGTTATCAAGCTGGCAGGCGCTCGCCATGGTTTGGAGGCCAGCGAGATCGGTGCAAACCAGGTTAAACTCGCGCTCTCTGGCGATGGCCATGCATCCAAGGCGCAGATGAAGAAGATGGTGGTGCTTTTGTTGGGACTGCATAGGGCGCCGGAGCCAGCGGATGTGTCTGATGCTATCGCTATTGCGTATGCACATCTTTCCGGTGATTGGAGTAGATCATGATAGGTTTTTTGGCCGGTATTGTGCAAGGTATTGCTCCTCCTTGTGTGGTTGTGCGAGTTGGCGGTATTGGCTATGAGGTTGCACTGTCGACCGCACAGCTATCCCGTTTGACCCCTGGGGATGACATCGAACTCTCGATCCGCACTATCGTTCGAGCCGACGCGATCACCCTCTACGGTTTCGCTGATACACTCGAACGATCGCTATTTGACGAGCTCCTCAAGGTCCAAGGTGTGGGACCAAGTGTGGCCCTTGGCATGCTGTCCGCTCTTGGGGTTCAGGGGTGTTATGAAGCTGTCGCAAGCGAGGATCTAACACTGTTGAAGAGCGCGCCGGGAGTTGGCGAGAAGACGGCGCGGCGTATTATCGTCGATCTTGGTGCTGCTGCGCGACGATCAGGAGTCCCTCTTGCTGCTATGGCAGCTCGTTCTGAGGTGCGAGAGGCGTTGCTCGGACTCGGCTTTCGTGCGAGCGAGTGTGAGCCAGTGCTCAGTCGCATCCCCGCCGATCTCGGCCTTGAGGATGCGCTCAAGTGGTCATTGAAGGAGTTGCGAAATTGAGTCCACGTAGAGAGGTGCTAGGAGGTGACCTTCGCAGCGAGGTCAACGTTGAGAAGAATTTAATCGATACCTACGATGCGCAGGTTGATTCGGCGCTTCGACCCTCCCTTCTCGATGAATTTGTCGGGCAGAGCGAGCTCAAGTCGCAACTTCGTGTCGTCTTACAGGCAGCGGAGTCGCGTGGCGAACCACCAGACCATCTGCTGTTTGCAGGTCCACCAGGTCTTGGTAAGACGTCGCTCGCCTTTATCGTCGCCGAGGAGCTTGGACGAGGGATAAGGGTTACCTCGGGGCCAGCGCTTGGCCGCGTTGGAGATCTAGCTGCTTTACTGTCTGACCTTAAGGCCGGTGATGTACTCTTCATCGATGAGATCCATCGCCTCCCTCGACCGGTGGAGGAACTTCTATATATTGCGATGGAGGATTTTCGGCTGGATGTGGTGATCGGAAAGGGACCAGGTGCCAGGACATTGCGGCTTGAGATACCTCGGTTTACACTGGTCGGGGCTACGACTCGTTCGGTAATGGTGTCTGGGCCACTTAGGGATCGCTTTGGCTATTCGTATCGACTCGACTATTACGGGGATGAGGAGTTGCGCAAGGTCGTATTGCGTTCTGCGAAATTGATGCACATGCAGCTGACCCAGGCTGCTGCTGATGAGATAGCATCACGTTCTCGAGGCACGCCACGACTCGCCAACCGACACCTTCGACGTGTACGTGACTACGCAGAGGTGGAGGGTATTGCAAAGATCACCGACGAGCTTGCTTCAGATGCATTGGCACTGTTTGGCGTTGACAAACTGGGGCTTGACAAGGTAGATCTCGAGATTTTGCGGGTGTTGTGTGAGCGTTTCACCGGTCGGCCGGTCGGTTTGAGCTCGATCGCCGTAAGCGTACATGAAGATGCTGGCACTCTAGAGGAGGTCTATGAGCCCTTCCTCATCCAACGAGGCCTTTTGTTGCGAACCCAGCGTGGGCGACTCGCAACCGAACGTGCCTATCATCACCTCGGTTATCCACCGCCATCCCCGGAGGGCCAAAATGTCTAACTTGGAAGGTACGCTGCTGTTGCCGCTTTGCACTTCTTAACGTGGTCTTGGCGGCATCCATGTTGCGAGGCTAGTTCTTAATGGGGTAACAGACACAGAGGCATTCATCCTCGTGTGCGCACCCTGGCAGGTAGGGGCTATGACGTCTCTACGCTCCGCACGGCTGTGCCTCATAAACCGGGTATACGAGAATCACCATCACCTATTCGGGGCTGTCCACCAACGGGAACAAGGAGGACTCGGTTCGCCGGGTGGCTCTTCTAGACAGTTGTCACGAGACTTCGGCCTTGCCGCTGCGACCAGGAAGACCTTCGAAATATGTCTCGTCCATGAGCGGATGAGGAGATGACGGGTTGTGTTAACGAGATGCATTTGTAAGCCGAGTGAGGAGCACGCCCAAGCTACGAAGCACTCCCGACGGACTCGAAGGAGCGAGGTTGGCTCCTTGTTTGTATCGCAAGTGCTGCGAGGACCCGGTTGATCGGGATCCCAGGGCGAAATTTGACCACCACGATATTAGCGAGGAACCCAGCCGACTGCCTGCCCTTTGGGACTGCCATCGCTAGTGGCGCGCCAGCTGACCCACTTGGTGTTGAAGGGCTTCAAGAGTTACTGTTGAAGGGTTTCAGAAGATCAGCGAATGTGTGCAGTAGATGCAAGGTCGTCTCATGTGTACGGATATGTCGATAGTGGAAAAACAAGCGTGCTTAGCTAGTGCGACAGTACTTTCGAGTCCTGCTGTGACTGTCTAGTCACTGTGCGAAGTGCACCTGGCGATATCCCGAGTAGATATTTTACCTGGCGTGTCATGGTGGCTTGGTCGTAAAATCCGCAGGTTAGTGCGATGTCGACCAGGGGGATTGTGCTGTGAACGACTCGATGAAAGGCCTCCTCGACTCGCACGCGCATAATTAGTTGCTGGGGTGATAAGCCCAGTAGACGTTGCATCCGGCGCCCGAGTAGTTCGGGACTCATTTTTGCATTTACGGCTAGCTCGGCGACTGTGAGAGGTTCTCCAAAGTGCTCGTGTACATAGACAATTATGCTCTCGAGTTCGGATATTCCCGCCCGATCCACCGGTGACTGCTCGTCTACCGACGCCGCTGCTATGGCTTTTGGTGATCCATCCGTTCCAACTAGCAGGCTTTTATTGGTGACATACCAGCCGAGTTTGCCATCCGGTCGGGTGACGAGTTCGAGTTGACGGAGCATCGGTCGAGCGCTTTGCAATAGAGCGGCATCTTGTGCCTCGTAGGACGCCGCGAGTTCAGGAGCGAACAGATCGGCTGCCCGCTTGCCGCGCACCGCAGCGGGTGACTTGCACGATGCCCGTTCGGCGAAGGCCTGATTCGCGACCATATAGCGACCGTCTATTCCCTTCAGGCTAAACATGACATGGGGCAGACCCTCAAAGAGACTCATGAGCGGATCGGCCATAAGTGGCAACATTCAAGAGATTGTATTACAGTCCGGGCCTTTTGGGGCAGATCGGCACAAGACAG
>DAHZQE010000405.1:0-4911 GCA_027409005.1 Ferrimicrobium sp.
AACCCTAACCCTAACCCTAAACGAACCGTTAAGTAGAAACACGTAACTCCGAATAAGCTTCCGGTGGCGCAGTCTACAATGCTTGGCATGGGCTGATGTCGAGGTGTCTTACTCAGGATGTCACAGGATCTGTATGGTGCAGAATGGGAAGGGTAGAGGAGTGCTTGCATATCTTTTCAATGAAGATTGAGTTGCGGTTGGCTGAACGGTACGAAGTCCGTCTGATTGAGAAGCCGTGCGAATTCCGAGGCTTGGCAATGGGTTTCCTTGACGAATCAAAGCGCTCGTTGCCTACCTCCCGACAGATCGCTTATGGCGCGTCTCACCAACCTTCCGAGGCCGATGGCGTAAGCTCCTTGCTTGAACATATTCCTCGAACGTTCCCTGATGATGGAGGGAGTCTCGCACATTGCCATCTGAAATGCTAAACTAGACTGCATGGCACCGCAATAGCCACGACGGCCGCGCGCACAATATCTTTTGGCCTGATGATATGACTATACGAAGCTTACGCACCGGCGGCAAGGCCTTGGTTTTCCTTGCAATCGTTTTAATTATCATCATCACCCTTCACATCGCCAATGTGGAGCCAGTGCCTCTACCGCGGTGGAGGGGAGAACGACTGCACACTGGATCGCCACTGAAGGCGCTGAGCGACATCGCCTCTGATGCGCCACCATGCCAATCTCTAGCCGGGACCGACGGTATCGTGGTGGTGATGCGCACTGGTGCTACGGAGATCAAGCATAAGCTTCCTGTCCATTTTAACACCACGTTCGCATGCTATCCGGACACTTTGATATTCTCTGACTATGCGGAAGACTTCGATGGTCACCAGGTATATGATGCGCTCGAAGATGTGAACGAGGGCGTCAAGCAGAGCAACATGGATTTTGAGCACTATCGCCGGATCCAGCGGCTCGGTAGAGAAGGCTTGGATGATGACGAGCTTCATGGCGAAAGCTGGGAAAGCGGTGCTGTCGGCAAGAATGAAAATCCTGGGTGGCGACTGGACAAGTGGAAGTTTCTGCCGATGATCGTCCGCACGCTAGAGCTCAGACCCGAAGCCAGATGGTATGTCTTCGTCGAGCCAGACTCGTACGTCGTCTGGAGCAATATGGTCCAGTGGCTCCATACGCAGGATCCGGAGAAAGCGAGCTACTACGGCAGCGAAGTCCAGATTGGGCAGGATATCTTCGCACACGGAGGCAGTGCCTTTGTGATGTCAAGACCCGCCATGACTCTCGGCGCCGAGGTGTATCAGAACAACCGGAACGAGTGGCATGAACGAACAGCAAACCACTGGGCTGGCGACTGCATTCTCGGTACAGCGTTGAAGATGGCAGGCGTGCCGCTGACATGGAGCTGGCCAATGTTCCAAGGCGGTATGCCTACTGAGATGAACTGGGCGGAGAAGAAGGCTGACAAGAGATTGTGGTGTACTCCGGCGCTTAGCTATCACCACTTCGAGGCTTCCGACATCAGGAGGATGTGGGATTTCGAGCAACGACACATCCAGGCATTGAAGAAATCAGGCACTCGTCCGTGGTATAGACGCAAAGATACCGTATTGCATCATCGGGACGTGTTCAACGACTATATTCTGCCGAACGTCACTGCTGCCAGGTCTGACTGGACCAACATGTCGCCAGATGCCGTGGAGAATAGCGCAGGGATGACAATTGAGGAATGCCAGGCTGTCTGCGAGGTGAAATCCGCATGCTTACAGTTCTCCATGGATGCTGTAGCTTGCTCGACATCGGACCAGGTCAAGCTTGGCCAGCCAGCAAAGGATGTGCAGAGTGGTTGGAATGTTGAGGGCATCAACAAGTGGGCATCAAGTTTGGGTAGTTGCCCAACGAAGGGCGGTTGGACAGTATGAGGCGTGCATAGCGGTTCAGCATCTTGGCGCAGGCGGCGCATGGTTTCGATTTTGGTGATCGGGTAAGGTCTGAGGCTGGTGACTAAATGAGTGCTTTGCTGTAGCGGACGAAAGAGAGGAGCGGGCGGACAGAGAGCTTTACTTATTTACGCTCCTGGATCGGCTATATGAGCTTCCCAACATCCCTTCTTCGTATGAGTAGGATGTAAAGTACGATGAGGTTGCAACCGCCGAAAATCATGAGCAACCCGCAGAAGAGCTGCAGCGCAGGAAAATTGTTGTCGGCACCCCCTGTTCTTAACAGCGCGGCTGCCAACGGCGCTCCGATCAGCGATGCTATCGAGCCTATGCCCTGTGCCATGCCCAATCTTGCACCCAGCACCTTTGGGTCTGGACATACGATTGGGAAGATGCTTGGCGGTAGCGGAATCAACGGGCCGCTGAAAAGCCCATACAGGAAGCAATAGGCGATAAAGGCACCCTCGTCTTTCACTCCAATCCAGGCGATGCAGACAACTCCACTACACATTGCTGCGCTGATCCAAGGTATCATAACGCCTATCCTAGAAGCAGCATAGCCTGCAATCATGCGACCGGCAATAGACGCAGCCTGGGCGGTGATGATCATATTGAGGGAGCTGCTCTGGCTAAGACCGAGCTTTGTCTGGCCGAAGACTCCGATAAAGATGAAAGGAGTCATGTATCCCAAAAAGATGAAGAAATTGCTGAAGGCGTATGCCCAGAATGGCAGATCCTTCAAGGCCGTCCAGTCGACCATCTTGCGCTTATGGCCACTGGCCAGATCTCCAAGATTGCTGACGCGCCAGAGCTGTAGGGGGAAGGAGATGAGGTAGGTACCAAGCATGAAGAATCCCATGGCACGGACTGTCCAAGCAAATCCAAGCTTTCCGATGAGTTCCTGGAACATAAGTGTGTAGATGATCCCTCCAGTCGGCGCCCCGCAGGTTGTAATGGCCATTGCTATTGATCGATGCTTCTTGAAAGAACGGCCGACCAGTGCCAACCCGGGAAGATACAGAAGCCCGTTGAACAAGCCAACCATTAAACCTTGTACAAGAATGATCTGCCAGTACTTCGTGCAAAGACTGAGCAGAAATAGAGCCAGAGTCTCTCCCATGCCTCCGACGATCAGCATGGCTCGGAAGTACCCTAGATCAAAAAGTGGCCCCGACGCAACTCCAACCATGACTAACAGTCCCGTCGCGATTGTCCCGATCCATGAGATATTCGATGCCGACTCCTGCTTGAGGTAGTCGAGCTGGTAGAAAGACTGGAAGGCGCCACTGGCGAAGACGAAACCCCAGAGATTGCTGAAGACAAGGAAAGAGCCGACGACCTGCAGCCAAGCACGTGGACCACCATCCCTGACAGGAGCTGAAGCCGTCACAACGGTAGGCGTGTCGGACTCGTCGGTGGATTCGGAGGCACATATTGCAGGGCCGGAGTGTTTCTCTTGATCGCCTTCAGAGACATTCTCGAGCTGTCTGCCCATCTTTGCCAAGAAATTCGCGGCCTTTCCAGTAGATCAGGCCTGCACTCCCGGCGCTCCCTGCACCCGCATCGTTCTTCCACAACCACTCAATGCCGTCGACAATCCGCGAGGTAACCACACGAATCAAATCTTCCACACAGAAGGCAGACAGGAAAGAGGAGTAACTTGAGAGGAAAACATTACCTTATGGCCTCGGCAAAATGCGCGTCATCGGCACGCCCTGCAGATTGGCCGGCCGCGAGCCGCGAGCCGCACCCTTTGCATCGCCCAGAGGTGGACTGGGATCGACAGGAATCGAGCGAGTGAGTCCGCGGTAATGTTTGACATGGCTTGAGGTCCTACCGTCTTCTGGGGAGCGTGAACATCATCTCGGCGAATGGTAAAGTTGGGAAGAAGCTGGTGCCAAGACTTCGGAGATCAGACGGGCTGGCAAATCTCGATCAATGCGCGGGGAAGCCTTCCTGCAGAAGAGCGAAACCGGCCTCCGCGTAGAACTAAGCAGCGCCGCAACAAGAGTGGGGGGCTTTTGATCACGAGACAGTCCTCTGTCTCTACGCTCCGAAGAGCGATCGACGAGAACAGATGCACTGCAGGGTCCTTCCTGTAGTTTCAGTGTATTTGGTCACGATTATATTGATTGCACGCTTCCAACCTGCATTCGTCACAATGTCACTTAACGGCCGCGATGTTAGATACTGGTCCCGGCATCTCCTCTGCATCCTTTCGCCACGGCCGATTCTTCAAGCGCCATAGAGTTCGAAGAGAGGCTGTCATCTGCCTCAGCTGCCAGCCCGGGAGGCCATTGATAGTCAAGAGGTCCCTTTCCGATGCAGCGCAATGCCTCCCGCCGCTGCAAAGCTGAAAGCCGCTCCATTGGACTTTCAAGGCTATTTTGCGCCTGCATGCTATAGCGCTCTTCCACGACCGACATGAGTAGTAAAGCGACTTCAGCAGGTGGTTGGAAAACCGTACCTCATCGCAGATCTCCGGCACTCTAATCTCGAATCGTGGCCCTGCGACATGGCACCTCAAGCGTATTTCCAATGACATTCCTCGAGTAGGTATAGCCTGCAACACGGGATGAGGTACACCCGCGACAGCCTAGAAAAGCTTCTTGAGGCCGCAGAGATGCCAGGCATTGGCGCAAGTAGGAAGAGGAAGTGCTAATGGAGCCGCAAAGCAGTACCGAATGCTATTCCGCCCCTGAGCTGGCTTCATCGACTCCTTTGCCTTAAACTTCGACACGCGGCCAGCGGCAGGGCGTAGGGCTTGAGACAACCACGAAACAATTTTGAGACATCGGAGGGCGGCTGTTCGTTTGAGATTGCCAGATCGGCCGTGCTGATAGGATTGGCCTCCAAGCGTGCTGGGCTCCGTGGTATTACTTGAGAGCCAGTAGTGCCAGAACTGTTTGTGCGCTCGTCGTGCCATAGATGAAGCACAGGCAGTGAAGTGTCACCGCTTGCATTGGCTATCGAAAGCCTCAGCATCGCTATCCCTCCTCCACGAAGGTTTG
>DAHZQE010000429.1:0-4872 GCA_027409005.1 Ferrimicrobium sp.
ATTCCTGGTCTATCGCGGCTACGATGACAAAGCGATCGGCGTCCTGGAGCATATTGCGAAGGTCAACAGGCGCCCGTGTGGTGTCACAAAGGAAGATTTCGAGAGCCTCACGAGCGAGACGACCTCAACCACAAGTGCTACCGACCTTCTTGGAGCGGGCAAGGCACAGCGGCAGGTACCACTCAAGGAGAGGATCGCCATCGAAATTGCGCGCTACAAGCTGCTTTTCCGTGGTTGGCAAATGACTCGTCTCACGATCCTTGTCTGGATCACTTACATCTGTGACTTCTGGGGCTTCACGCTTGCTGGAACCTACCTGCCTCGCATTCTGGCCATCAAAGGCGGTGCGATCAACGTCAGTCTGACCCAGACCTATCGCAACTACGTTGCCATCTATACCCCTGGTATCGTCGGTGTCGTGCTTGGAGCTATGATGTACGGCATCCCGATGGTTGGTCGCAAGTGGGCTATGGTGATTTCTTCCGCCTTGATGGGCGTGTCGATCTTCATCTTCTCGACCGTCAATTCGGAAGCGGCCAACATCGGCCTCAATGTTATGGAGTACTTCTTCCAGAGCATGTACGTAAGACCAGTCCTCAGTCGCAGCGAACTCTGTTCTAACAAAACCGTAGGTTCAATGCCGTCCTTTACGGCTGGACGCCCGAAGTTTTCGCCGCTCCCATCCGCGGAACTGCTTGCGGCGTGGCATCTTTCTGGGGCCGTCTTTTTGGTATCGTGGCACCGCTCATCGCGCAGACAATGTTGCCGAGCCAGGCGAACCCCCCGCAGGCTGAGCAACTGGCGGCATACAAGAACGTGCTGTATCTTGCTGGTGGCATGACGCTCGGCTGTGTGGTGACGGTCAGTCTGCTGCGGAACAGAGCTATCGGCGCTCAGAGCATGTGAGCTCTACCCTCATCTGTGACAAGGATGGAGTGTGCATTTGGAGGCACCGTAACGGCTGTGATCCGGTTTTGTAGAGCTTGCGATCCGAATGAGCGGGTAGCCTGGCTTCGGAGTCTGCTCAAGGGCTGTACGTCCGGAGAAATATCTTAGCTACCGCCTTTGCCCACGCTCTGGCCCTCCCTGTCGGTTATTGCGCCTCGAGGTACCAAGTTTGCTCTGCGAGACGTCCCTCATTGCCGAGATATATGCCGATCTGGACTTTCCCCATGCAGCTCCGTTGACAGCATGCGAGGCGAGCTCTCTGTCCTGCGAGGAGAACCCCATCTCATCGACAGGTCTCGGATAAATCACGGTCGGACAAACCCCCACCATTTCCGTCGGGCATACTTCGGCGGCATGAGCATGACTCGAGGGCAACGAACCTTCCGTCTCCACAAATCTTCCCCTTGCTCACCTCTTTGCTCATCATTCAGCCTAAGTATTTACATGGCTACCTCATAGAGACGCAGCATCACCAATCGGCAGCATAGGTCATCACAGCAACATACGCTTCGGATGATTGGCGCCGTAAGACCGCAGACAGACAAGCCTCAAGCGACAAACGCTGCCATCAGCATATAATCCAACCTAGAGGCACCACTTCGACCCCGCTTCTCCTCCTGTGCCTTGCAGGCGAGCCGTCCATGAACCTTCTGCAGGATTAACGTTCATTGGATCCACGCTCCAATTTCTTCGCGGAGCCGAGCTTAACATCGGGGATTGGCAATTGCCGACCAAGCTGTTTTCCTTGTACGCCAGCCCTGTTGCTCCTGCAACCGATCTGGTGACTTGACATTGTACGGATCCCATGCATCATCGCTGCACAATTCCTTTCTATCAGGCGGGGTAGAATGGTTACACAGACTCGGCGGTCCGAGGTATAAATCCATAAGGAAGCTTTCAAGGTAGGTGTTGATCTCTCACTTCGCTTCTTTACAGTCCTCTCGAGAGCAAGATGAAGTCTGTCTTCGCTACCGTTGTTCTCGTTGGAGCAGTTCTTGCTGCACCTCAGCACGGCGGCGGAGGCTCTCCCGGTTGGGGTGGTTGGTCCAACGGCTGGGGCGGTTACTGGCACGGCGGATGGGGACCACCATCCGGTTATGGCAATGGCAATGGGGGATCTGAGTCTGGAGGCCATGGCGGATCCGGTGGCTCCAGCGGTGCTCCGACAGTGACCGTCAAGAACGGGACTGTCGCAGGCTATACGAACGGCAACTACAAGCAGGACTTCTTCCTGGGCGTGCCATTCGCTCAGCCTCCAGTGGGTGAGTTGCGGTTCAGGAACCCGGCCTCGATCAACACCACGTTCAATGGGACCTACGAGGCTACGGCTTATGCACCGGAGTGCGTTGGGTACGGTGGCGATGACTTGGGTTATCCGATCTCAGAAGACTGCTTGTACTTGAACGTCATCCGCCCACAAGGCTACGAGAATGAGAAGCTCCCTGTCGGTATGCATGCATCATCATCATGAGTCAGAAAGGGTGAAGACTAATGCCCTTCACCAGGCGTTTGGATCCATGGTGGTGGTCTATTCATGGGCGGCACCCGTGACGAACGTTACAACCTTTCCTTCATCGTCAACAACGGCGTCGAAGCTGACAAGCCTTTTATCGGGGTCAGCATCGCCTACCGCCTCTCCGCCTGGGGTTTCCTGAACTCAGACGAGGTCTCTGGTGCTGGGCAGACTAACATTGGCCTTCGAGACCAGCGCTTGGCTTTACACTGGCTGCAAGAGAATATTGCAGCTTTTGGAGGAGATCCATCGAAGGTCACTATCTGGGGTAAGAAGGCATGCATGTCGGAGATAGATACATCGGCTGACCTTTTGGTAGGTGAATCTGCTGGCGCAGGCAGCGTTGGCTGGCACTTGACTGCCTACAACGGTCGCGACGACGGACTCTTCCGCGCTGGAATCATGGAGTCTGGCAACCCGGTCAACTACAATTCTTATCAAGACCTGTCGTATTGGCAGCCAAAGTACGACCAGATCGTCAATAATGTCAGCTGCAGTGATGCTATCGACACACTGGACTGCCTCCGCCATGTTCCATTCGAGCAGCTCAACGCAGCCATCAATACGACCTCGGCTCAACAGTGGGCTCCCATCGTTGACGGCGACTTTATCGCTCGCTGGGCCAGCATTCAACTGGCAGAGGGCGATTTCGTAAAGGTTCCCATCATCGACGGTGCAAATGCCGATGAAGGGACAGCATTCGGCCCGTACAATGTTCACAGCACCGCAGACTGGCTTGCAGACGCTCTTGGTCCGCCAAACAACGGCAGCACCAACTTGCCACCCCATTTCAGTGACGAGCTTCAGGCGGCGTATCCCAACGACTGTTCTTATTACATCCCTGGTCCACCTGAGTATGCCTGTAATGCTTCAGTTGCAGGCCTCGGCGATGCTTTCAAGCGCTCAGCCGCATACTATGGTGACCTGGTCATGATCGCCAACCGCCGTGGAGCGTGCCAAACCTGGGCCGCTAATGGCATCGACGCTTACTGCTACCGCTTCAACATCATCCCAGCTGGCTTGCCGTTTGTGACGCATTTTCAAGAGGTAGCCTTCGTCTTCGACAACACCAATGGCTACGGCTACAATGCGCTCCATGGTACCATCAACCCTTTCGCCAATAAAAGCGAGGCATACATCCAGGTCGCCAAGCTGATGAGCACGAGCTGGGCTAGCTTCATCGCTGACCTGAACCCCAACAACTACACAGGCCGGCCTTCGGGAACTCCCGACTGGGCTATGTACTCGGTCGACAATCCGCAAGACATTGTCTGGGATGTTAATGTCACTGGCTTGGCGTACAATGAGCCAGACACATTCCGCAAGGAGGGGATCCAGTTCATCTTAGACCACGCGCTGTCGTACCATCGGTAGATGGGTGGGCAAGTCAAGAAATACACGACGACGGCAATGAGTGATGGCCTGATCAGTAAAAGCGAGCTTCGCAGATAACAGCTCGCATGCAAACATGTCACCCTATGCTGTCCGTAAACATCCGCCTCAAAAGCAGTGTCGCCACCAACGCCGTCGCTAAACGCAGATATCGTGCACAGATGCCTTCATCATGCCGCTATCGGCTGTCGTGCCTGCTCTCGTGCCCTCGCTTCTCGTCGCCGCTTCGCCTTTTCCGCCGGCGTCTCTTGCGGTGCGTCCGGCAGTGTGCCCTCACCGACGATGCTCCCCTGCGGCGCGGGCGGCAACTTCACACCGGCGACTTGCTTCTCCAACGCTTCAAGCTCGTCCTCTACCTCATCCTCGTCCTGATTCGACATCCTGCCTCCCAGCATCTCGCTGATTTCCTGCACCTCGAAGTCAGCCGCTTGACCTTACCTTGCCAGACGACAGAAGCCATACCTCTTGATAAGCCCTAGCCTCCTCGTTCTCCCCTAAGATCAACTCCACCCGCTCCAAGCCTCCCATCTCCTTATGAATTTCCTTCAAGACCTTCGTCCCCTGCTGCAACCCAAACACCACATCTTTCTGCACAAGCGCAAATTCCACATCACTCGTCAAGATCTCCAGTTGTGCCAGCTGTTGATCTGTTTTCGCCAGCAGACTCTCTTGGTATTTTTTTCGCCGTAGAGCCAAAAGAGCTCTGGATTTGTTCCCTTTTCGGAGACATTCTTTAGCAATTTCGGTCTCCCGGTTAGTTATTACGGTGATGCGCTTCTGATACTGGTGGAGTTTGTCTCGCTGCAGTTTCATATCCAGGATTGCCTTGTCTTGGGCGGAGATCTTGGGGGTGGAGCTGCTGTTGCCCATGGTGGCATATTCGTTGCGACAAGTGAGCGATCAAGCAGTTCCAAGAGTGTGTGCGCTACGGCAGCGTTGCTGGTCATGTAACATTTTAGTTTCAAGATGTTACTCAGATGCATTCCATGGCCGGATATGCCATACGTGGGAGACTGGAG
>DAHZQE010000431.1:0-3583 GCA_027409005.1 Ferrimicrobium sp.
TGGATGCCCGGAATCGCAATCCTTCGGAATTCGATTCGTGCCTCTCAGATCGATAGCTCCGGGTTGCCACTTCACACAATATCCCTGCTAGCAACGCAAGGCTACAACGGCCTACCACTCGCGACCTCCCGGTTTCCACAGGGCACATTCTTCGGCCATGCCAACTACTTCGAAACAGCTGCCTACGTTGGCGTGATTGCCCTAGTGCTCGCCGCCACGTGCATCGGACTTGCGTGGCGTCGTCCGGTCGTCATCGGGTTAGTCGTATGTGCATTGGGGTCAACGCTTGTCGCCTACGACCTCGGCACTGGTGCCCCCGTACAGCATCTCATCAGCAGTCTCGGACTTGGCAACATTGCACTACAACGAATACTGTCAGAGCTCACTTTCGCCATCGCTATCCTCGCAGGTCTAGGACTCGAGTTACTTCTTCGCCACTGGAGAAAACCTCAAACTCGAACCGTATTCGTAATCTCAATTGTTCTGATGGCCCTAGTCGTCGGTCTTCTCTGGGGCCACTCGCATGTAGGGGCAGTATCGGTTAATGGTCAACTCGGCCGACTCACCAGTGCTCAGGCGACAGCTGTACGTCGCCGCTCCCTGTATTGGCCAACCTTTGAGCTTGTCCTCCTGGTTGCGGCGGCAGTGGGAATTTCTCTGCTTGCTCGCGTACGGAACAGAACGACACGTGGCTCAGATCGCCGCATGCGCACCCTTATGGGCATGCTCGTCGCTCTTCAGGCAGTCTTTCTAATCTTCGCGGGCGTAGGCATCAACTCCTACAATGTTGTAAGTTACCCCACGACACCGGCTGTTTCAACGTTGAAAAGTATCGTTGGCTCGTCGCTAGTGGGCATCGACGGTCCGAGCACCCCATGTGGCCACCAAAACACCTCAAACCAGCCCTGCGGGCTGCGAGCATGGAATGAAGTAGGTCTATATCCTGATGTGAATATTGCGTATGGTATAGACGAATTCGCTCTTCATGACCCAATCACCCCGCTCGCCTACTTCGACAGTTTTCCGGTCAAGAACGATGACCGTAACAGCCAGGGCACGAATCTCTTCGCCCCCGCGATCAACAGCACTGCTCTCGCACTCTTGTATGGGATTCGCTATGTTATTGTCGAGGCGCCGCTTCCTATCCCTACCGGAATGCACCTAGTCAAGACGATCGTCGCCTCTGGAACTACAGTGAGTATTGTCTCTGTTCCAGGTTCACGTCGTTTTAGCCTCGGCCGAACCTCAAACACGAACGGCAAACCTACGACCGGCGGCAAATCAGCGTCTACCTCGCAACAACCGCATGACCAAATCTTACGTGTGGCCCACCCCAGTGATGCGCGCTACGTGCTGAAACTACGCACCCCGGCTGTGAATAGGCTTACGATCCGGATCACGGGCACTCCTGGATGGCACGCTTCCGCAAACGGTCACCCGATCGCCCTGCACCGATCCGCGGGAGATCTCATGTCTGCCATCGTGCCAGCCGGAACTCGAAGCGTCGTCCTTACCTATCAACCCACCCTCTTTCAGGTCGGTGAGGACTTAGCATTCCTTGGGTTCTTGGGCCTTATAGGCTATGGGCTGATCGAGATTAAACGTCGCCGCACTCCCGCTCGGCCATGAATCCTTTGGCGAGCAATAGACTTCATTATCTCATAGGCCGTTGACGATAGCTCACTCGACCTGAGCTGTCATCTTCCTGATTGCAGCCATTGACGGTCCTCGACATGCTCTACAATATCCCGATTGCAGACATTTGAGAGGTCACACGAAGTACTATGAAAGCGTCAGATTCCACGCACGAGCACAATGTCTTGAAAAGGCAATGGGCGGCTCTAGAGATCGAGCTACGGCGGTGAGAATCAGCACCGCGCCACCCGGACTCCTCAGAGAGCTTAGGAAGCAGCCACCGGAGTCAACAGGCGCTTGGCATACTCGGACAGACCGAAGCCAAGTCCAGAGCGCTCAGGGTGTGGCATAAGGCCAACTACATTACCCTCGCGATTAGAGATCCCAGCGATATCATGGGCCGAACCATTCGGATTCGTCACATATCGAAGTACAACCTGGTCATGACTTTCCAGGTCGGCCAATGTAGCTTCGTCGGCAGTAAAGTTGCCTTCAAAATGGTTGATGGGCAGGCTGAACTCCTCACCCTTTGTCATGCGCGACGTCAAGATGGAGCGCGTCTGCTCTACCCTGACGACCGCCTCATCGCAAAGGAACTGCAATCGAGTATTGCGCTGCAGTGCGCCCGGCAAAAGACCAGCTTCCGTCAGGACCTGAAAGCCGTTACAGATTCCCAATACATGGCCACCCGACTCTGCATAGCTAGTAATCGCGCTCATCACCGGAGAGAAGCGGGCAATGGCGCCAGCCCGGAGGTAATCGCCGTAAGAGAAACCTCCAGGGATAATGACGGCTGCATAATTCTTAAGGTCCGTCTCGCGATGACTCACGAACTCAGCCTCCACTCCCAGCTCCTGGTAGGCACCTTGGACATCGAATTCACAATTAGAACCTGGGAAAACGATAATTCCGATCAACTGAACTCCTCGACACCGACGAGTTCAAAAGTCTCGATCACTGGATTCGCCAAAAGCCGCTCAGCGAGCTCGTGGGTTCGCTCTCTGGCCTCATCGATCGAGTCAAAGGCACCCTCAATCTCAAAGGATTTGCCAGCGTGGACGTTCATGACCTTGTCATGGCCAAGATGGTGAGCTGCATCAAGAATCGCCATCCCCTCTGGATCGCTGATTCCAGCCTTTGGCATCACTCGAACCCTAATACGATAGTTCATTAACCCTTTACCTCCTCTGTTCTCATAACATCGTCGGGCCCCATCAGGTCGCTACCTCTCCGTATTCAGCGCTCTCGCCTGGCCACTGCGAGAATAGGGCACCCGAGAGGGATTCATAAACTTCGCGGTAGGCATCTTGAATGCTACTAATTAAATCGTCACCGAGACTCGGTACTTCTCCACTGCCACGGAAGCCCTTACCGATTAACCAGTCACGGAGTAGCTGCTTATCAAGCCACTCCGGATCTGCTCCAGGTTCGCCACGCACAATCCGTGAAGAGTCCGGGGTCGCAATCTCGTCTGCGAGGACTAGCTCAGAGTCGACCCAACCAAACTCGAACTTGGTATCCACAAGCGTCAGTCCGTTAGCAAGAAACCAATCAGAGAGGGTGACATAGATCCCCTTGGTCAACGCTTCAAGATGCTGAGCAAGCTCGACTCCATGGGTGTCTCGAAGCTCCTGACTCGTCAGTGGTCTGTCATGACCGGTTGTCTCTTTAGTGGTTGGTGTGAAGATCGGCTCTGGCAGTCGATCGCCAAAGGAGAGGCCAGTAGGAAGCACAACCCCCTGGACAGCACCTGTATTGTGGTACGCTTCCCACGCACTACCGACCAAGTATCCACGCGCCACGCACTCCACCGGCACCATCTCGGCTCGCCGTACCAAGGTGGCCCGGCCTACGAACTCGCCTGGAATATCCGTTGGAATATCTAGAAAATGCGTCCTATATTTATCGCCGACTGCTCGGAAGGCGGTCGCGCTGATGGCACTCAACA
>DAHZQE010000432.1:0-3418 GCA_027409005.1 Ferrimicrobium sp.
GCGGCATCCTCATGATTAGCCAAAGCTAGACCCCTCTCATCTACCTCGACGAAGTCGCCCCCTATGTAGTTCTGAAACTGGTCGCTCATAGACTATCCTCCTTCTTATATAGCCGTCGTTTTGCGGCTGGCTAATACCTAGTGGCTTTCAGACGGTCATTCAACCTGTCACCGCCTGCCTCATCAACCATGGGATGAGAGGCTAGCCCGATCCCTACCCTACACCATCTAGGCTCAATTGAAGGGTATTACGAAGGAAATCGCAGATTTTTGCTAGAATTATTGCGTATTCGGTTGACTAGAGCCGAAATTCGATTAAGAATAGTCGTACGCATTGGCTTCATTAAGGTTTGTGGTGGTGGATATGGTATACATCGTTGTATCTGCTCTAGGGCCAGAACATGCGGTGATCGGGTATATGGGGTTGTGGCGGTAACGAGGCGCTAGCGTCGTACTGTCGAGGTAGATGAGAGGGGTCTAGCTTTGGCTAATCATGAGGATGCCGCAAAGATTGGGCACAACTTTCCATTGATCAGAGGTCAGGGACTGCCATCGAATCGGTATCAAAGCTCTCCCATTGTGCCGCCCTTGAGTCTTGATGCAACATCGAAGCGACTGATCGAATTACTGCAGGAGGATGGTCGTGCCTCCTACGCTGCACTTGCCAAGGTGGTCGGGCTCTCGGAGGCTGCGGTTCGTCAGCGAGTGCAACGGTTGATAGACAGCGGCGTGATGCAGATTGTGGCTGTGACGGATCCGACTCGAGTGGGCTTTATGCGCCAGGCGATGGTTGGGCTCAAGGTCACCGGAAATCTATCCTCTGTAGCCCAACAGTGCGCGAGGTTGCCCGAGGTTGACTACGTCGTCATTACTGCTGGCAGATACGATTTGCTCCTGGAGGTGGTTTGTGAGGATGATGAACACCTCTTGGAGTTGATGAGCGATCGAATTCGAATACTAGAAGGTGTTGTATCGGCTGAAGTCAATGTCTACCTCAGGCTGGAGAAACAGACCTATAGCTGGGGGACTCGCTAGCTAGAGAGGAGACGGTCGTTGGATGTTGATCGACTGACGGGCTTCTGCTAGCGTGGGTTGCCAAGCGGTCTGACGCTTCCGACTCAAAAGCAAGCCCGGAAGATGTGGCACGACACGTGACCGGAAGATGTGGCACGACACGTGCCCGGAAGATGTGGCACGACACGTGCCCAGAGAAGGAGACAAGAGGGAATGAATACAGAAGAGCTTTCAGATTCAGCGCGCAGACATTTGTGGATGCATTTCACTCGTATGTCGTCGTATGCTGATCACGAAGTACCGGTGATGGTCCGAGGTCAGGGTCCTTATGTCTATGACAGTCGAGGCAAACGCTATCTCGATGGCTTGGCCGGACTGTTTGTGGTTCAGGTTGGTCACGGGCGTACTGAGCTGGCAGAGGCGGCAGCAAAGCAGGCCAGTGAGCTCGCTTACTTCCCATTGTGGAGCTACGCCCATCAACCCGCGGTCGAGCTGGCCGATAGATTAGCGGCTATTGCGCCTGGTGATATCAATCGAGTCTTCTTTACCACTGGTGGATCAGAGGCGGTAGAGTCTGCTTGGAAGTTAGCGCGCCAGTACTTTAAACTCATAGGCAAACCAGAGAAGACAAAGGTAATATCCCGAAACCTCTCTTACCACGGCACAACGTTTGGTGCTCTGTCTCTGACTGGGCTGCCAGGGATCAAGACTCCGTTTGAACCGTTGGTGCCAGGGGCAATCAAGGTCCAAAACACCAATCACTATCGTTGTGTGGACTGTGCAATGCTCGACCAGTGCAATCTGGCGTGCGCCGATGATATCGAACAGAGAATTGAATTCGAGGGCCCGGAGACGATTGCTGCTGTCTATCTGGAGCCAGTTCAAAATGCCGGTGGTTGTTTCACCCCAGCACCCGGGTACTTCCAGCGTGTACGCGAGATATGTGACAAGTACGATATTTTGCTGGTATCGGATGAGGTGATTACTGCTTTTGGTCGTCTTGGGTACTGGTTTGGAGCACAGAAGTACGGTTATCAGCCAGACATCATCACGTGCGCAAAGGGAATGACCTCTGGATACTCGCCTATTGGGGCGATGCTCGCTTCCGATCGTCTCATGGAACCGTTCTTGAAGGAGCAGAACAGCTTCCTGCATGGGATTACCTTTGCTGGCCACCCGGTCAGTGCAGCTGTTGCACTTGCAAACCTCGACATTTTCGAACGCGATCAACTCCTCGAACATGTTCGTGGCAAGGAGGGCGAGTTCCGAGCCAAGCTAGAGACTCTTGCTGACTTAGACATTGTTGGCGAGATTCGCGGAACTGGTTTCTTCTACGGTATCGAGTTGGTGAAGGACAAGAGCACGCGAGAGACCTTCAGCGATGATGAGTCCGAGCGTTTGCTCAGAGGGATTCTCACGCCGAAGCTTTTCGAGCTAGGTCTCATTTGTCGCGCCGATGATCGTGGAGATCCAGTTGTCCAGCTTTCACCGCCGCTTGTATGCGAGTCAGAGCAGTTCGATGAGATGGTAGCGATTCTTCGGGAGGCGTTTGAGGCAGCCCAGTCGGCGCTATAGTAGAACTCAACGTGCCCCTCACCTAAAGAAGGAGCAGGCTGTGCAATAGCATCAAAACGCACGCGGCCTTAACCGCCTGCTCTTTGAGGCTGTTTTCTTGGTGTTCCCACCCTCAACGGCGTTAGACCTACGGGGGTGGGAGTGCGACTTTTTAAGATCCGGGGTTCGCTGGGATACTATGCCCAGCAAGAGCTAAGTGATGAGATCGGCATCATGCGGCGTCTTGACTTCAGTGGTTCTGAAGACCGCGATCGGACTGAGGTTGTCGGGCTTGGGGATGCTATTGATGCCGCGGAGGGCGTGCGCAACCCCATAAAGGCGTTGGACTTCACGATTGCAGCTCCGAAAGCAGTATCGGTTCTCTGGGCGCTCGCGTCCGATGCCGAGCGCGACCAGATCGAGGGCGTTCATCATGTCGCAGTTGCTCGCACCTTCAGATTGATGGTTGAACTCGACTCAGCGAAGTGTAGTCGGGGGGTGCTGGCTCCGATCGAGAATCTGGCTGCCTTCGATATTGGTCACCGTCTCTCAAGAGCTGGTGATCCGCATCTGCATTCGCATCTGGTTGTGATCAACAGCGCAATGGCGGGGGATCGGACCGTTGCGCTCGATCACGAGAGATGGGCCCGCGGGCTACCCGTCTATGAGCTATGCTATCGATCCGAGTTAGCACATCTGCTCCATTCGCTAGGCGTAGAGTTGACCGGTATTGGCCTTGAATCTTGGCGGGTAAAGGGTCAACCGGAGAGCCTGCTGACCGTGTTTTCCAAACGCCGCCATGAAGTCGTGGCGACAGTTGAGGGATCACGTTCCTCGCGTTCACGTCAATT
>DAHZQE010000433.1:0-4218 GCA_027409005.1 Ferrimicrobium sp.
GCGCAGCTTCACAATGATGGCCCTTTCCAAGCCTTACCTCTTCTCTCTCTCGCCAGAAGTTCGCACTCGTATCTACGACCATACCCTCGCGAGTTTCTTGCAGAAGGGGACGATGGCTGCGCCTTTGAAGTTACAGGCCAAGTAGCAGAATTTGTTGACGGAATAGTAGAGTGGTGCTGCTTCCTTGCGCGCTTGGCGGCAGACGGTGAGGATGCCTGGTTCTGGGCGGTCGCGCTTACGAGTGAGGTCTATATCGGTTTCACTGACGAGGGCATGGTCGTAAATACGAGGGCGAACTTCTGGCGGGAGAGAGAAGGGGTAAGGCTTGGAAAGGGCCATCATTGTGAAGCTGCGCGCTATCAGCTTGAAACCACTGCAATTAGGAGCTCAAGACATTATACCTTTGACGCTATGTGGCGTTTGGTCGCTGGTCAAGAGCGTTTGCGAGTCGGAGATAATAAGGAGTTGAAGTGAGGTCAATGGGTCTTGATGGCGTTTGACGTTGTACCCTACGAGCTCCAGGTGTGTGCGAAGCAGCCCTCAATCGCTCCTTCCCTCCCGGTCTGCCAAGCGTATGCTGGCCACACCGCAGGCCTTACGCTCACGGCTGTCGCCCGCCTTCAAAATCGACTTCATCGACTCGAGCCCGCCACTTCCCAGATTGATGCACCGCTAACGGCTGTCTCCCGTTTCCAAAGCCGACCTCACCTCCTCCCATTGAGGCCCTTTGCAAGCCCTGGCCCCCTCGGCGCAAGCGGCTGTCTCCTGGCTCCAGACTGGTCCGCACAGTGTCACTGCCGTCACCGGCCCGAAGTGAAGTGCATCTCCTCTCTTCAAGCTCTCCACCCCTGCGCCAGTCCATGCAACTTGTCAATCAACACCGGGCCCCAGGCCCCCATCTCCCTCTCAATCAACTGCGCAAAGAAGGCTAAAGCCTCATCCTCCCCAACATCCAACTTAAACCTCTCTTCCACCTTCTTCACCGACTCGTCCCCGAAAATCGCAATCCCAGGTATCTGCGCGTCCTGCATCAGCGCAAACAGATTCAAAATCAGCGAACTTGACCGGCGAAGAGTAGTGTAAGCCGTGAAACAGTACTGCCTAAACGCCTCGAATTGCGAGTCAGCGGCATTGGACGCCGAGCCGCCCATACCTTCCACCATCTCCCTGCTGAGTTTCATGAGCGGGGCCATGGGCTTTGGATCCCGGCCGAGGATGTAGCCGAAATCAATGTGGAAGAAATGGCCATCTGGCGCTAATAACAGGTTGTCCAGATGTCGATCGCCAACGCCGAGGAGGTAGGTGATTACGCAATAACCCGCAACGGATTTGACGTAGGTATCCATTGCTACTTTGCGGACGCCGAGGACGGAGGATGAGTCCGAGGCGGCCGGGTTGTGGAAGCGGAGGTAGCCGAGGATGCTGCCTTTGTATTTGGTGTTGCTGAGGATGCTGGAGATGGGGGTTGAGGGGATGAACTGGACGGCGCCGGCGAGGGTGGCGGTGGCGAGGATGCGGTAGGGCGTCAATTTGAGGTCGAGGTTTTCTTTCAGGAGCAGGCGATCCATTAGGGCGATGATCTGGACGACAAGCTGGTCTTGCCGCAGGTCATCGCCGGTTTTGAAGATAAGCGGGTACTTATCGCCTTTGTCGGTCTTGAAGTTGATGTAAAGCGGTAGCAAGGTCGATTTGAAGACATTGCAGTCGTCTGCCACGACTCCAGTGATCTTAATGTCCGGGTCCAGAGGCAGCGGCATGGGCGGGTTGAAAGAAAGCAGCTCATTCCTGGGCTCAGCCAGCATCTTCTTGAGCGACTCGATCTTCTTCAGCCGGTCTCCGCGAGCGTTCCGTATATCCTTGCTCATCTTGGTGAGGACTGTGATGAGTTCTCCTTGCCGCAAAAGCACCTTTCGCTGAGCGTGACCTTCTGGTGATGCCTCTAGCTCTTTCATGAAATCGTAGCTGACTCTCGCGAATAGCTTGCGGTGCTCAGGCATCTGGGCTGGGTGGTCGTTGTCGAGCTCGACCATCAGATACCAGTAAAGAAAATTGCCGAGCTTTAGATTAGCAGACGATCGGGCAATGAGGAAAGAGGCAAGTGATGAGTCAGTCTCGTCGTCTTCCTTCGCATCCTGCGGCTCGAATTTGAGTGCCTGCACCAACTGAAGCAGATACAGCAACAGCTCTTCATCATCTGCTTTCCGTAGCCGATCGACTGCATACGCGCGTACGTTCTGATTCTGTACGCTTGGGCCGAGTAGCTCAAGCGCATCGTCGACATCAATCTCCACCCACTTGGGCAGCAGAGCGATCGTCTGTCGACTCTCAGCAGGCTCGTTCCAATTGACAGACTTGACCAGCTTCGTCAGAGCCCGCTTATCGCGAGTCAGGTGATGTCTGAATCGCCAAACTTCGTCCTTCTCTTGATCTGTCAAGTCCGCAGTTGGCCCGTACAACATTATTCTATTCAAGAAGTCACGCATCTTCGGGTTCGGCTTGAGGTCCCTGTCCAGAGCGCTACGCTGACCCCTGATCAATCGCCGGTGCTTGTTCTCGGCGGGGTTGTCCGCGTAGCCAATCTCTGGGTCATAAATGCGGATTAGACTGCCACCACCTCCGTCCGTATCGCTGGCACCATTGCCATCGGAGTGAATGCCAGGCCCAAGCTGGACTTCTGGCGGCGGCTTGAAATTGACCGCCGCTGCATTCTGCGTCGATGGCACGCGGATGCTGGACACGGGTGGTGGAGGGTACTCATGGTCCGTGAAGATGATCGGATGGTCGAAGCGCGGAAGCTCGATGTAGAGATAGAAGAGGCCGTCGACGTGATCAGGGTCGCCTTCGGCGCAGAGCGACGCCTTGTTGTCGCCAATTTGTTGCCCATTGGCGTACTGGCCGGGATGCAGCAGGTGCGCCGGTCTTGTAGCATCTTTCACAGATAGGCGCTGCAGCTTCTCGATTTGTCGGAATACAAGCTGGTCCAGCCACTGGTTCTTCGGGATATCCTCGTTCTCGTGCTTCTTAACCAGCGCAGTCAGGCGCTCGAGCTCAGCTTCGCGACGAGATTGTTTCTCGTTGACGACTACAGGCTCATCGTCTTGTCCCCTCCGGCCCCGCTTCCGCGGCTCCTGCCACGGTGTAGTCGTGTCGGAAAAGCCGTCCGCAGCCTTATGCCGCCAGATGCGGCATTTTTGTCGCCCAGTCCTCAAGGTGGCGTTGTCATCAAAGAGTGGGATGGTCGTCCCGCCAAACGGGATGTGATGGTTCCGATCGCCACCATTGGGATTGATTGGTGACAGATCCCACACAGTAATCGCAAGCTGCGTATTCGCAGGTAGCGTGCTGTACTCAACGGGCAATGTGAGCCACTGATTCCATACTCGGCCGGACTTGAAGTGCTTGTATGGCGTTTGTACGTAGACCGTGAGCGGTTTGGAGTCCGCAAAAGGCTGAACAGTGATGTAGAGTTCGAAGTTGGGGCTGAGGTTGCTGCCTCGGTGGCGAAGATCCGGCCGCTTGAGGAGAGTAGAATATGGTATCGGTTTCTCGTAGCCTTCAAGACGATTCCTGTCCGGCATTAGCTATTTTCGATCTCCTGGATATGCGAGCCTGACCCACACCTTCACTGCGAGTGGAAGATCGAGGTCGGATGAGCTGGCGAAAGTGAAAGGCTCCATCGCTGCCAACTTGAAGCAGCGGGAGGCATGAAACTATAGCATCTCCCGACTCCGATCTCTCCTCTCGCTGCGGTATTGCCCTGTCTACTACTTGCCTGGACAACTATGCTGCAGATCGATATTGGCGTCGGCTTTCACTTGAGGGTGATATAGTATAGAGCGCCACGTGCACGGTGGTCCAAGCGCCTTCTGGGGAAAGCCCGAATGATGTCGACGCGCCGGAGAGATCGCAACAGACTCTCACCTTCACTGACGATGGGTTCATGCGTGTGTTACTCGCGACATAAATATCCTCGAGCGGCTTGTGCTTCGGAACGATATTGGCTTCGGCTTGCGCATCTTGAGCGACTGCGACCCCGGCCAAGCGCTGCGCGACGGACCCCACGCAAACGCGCTTGGCCCACCGTGCACGTGGCGCTCTATATTGTATCACCCTCTAGTGAAAGCCGGCGCCAATATCGATCTGCAGCATAGTTGTCCAGGCAAGTAGTGGACAGGGCAATACCGCAGCGAGAGGAGAGATCGGAGTCGGGAGATGCTA
>DAHZQE010000439.1:0-4390 GCA_027409005.1 Ferrimicrobium sp.
GCGCTGTGCGATCGCAACTGACATTGATGGTACGTCGGCTCTTGATAAGAAATATTACTGGTGCTGATGCTCGCGTCTTTGAGATGGAGGGCCTGGAAGAGGAAGTCGCGTAGTCATGGTGGACGCTTGGACCAAGGAGTCTCGGTCAAAGAGTTTGGCTCCAACCAATCGCTTTGTTCCTCCCTATTTTAGACTACTCACGCATACAGGTAGTGCAGGCTACTCGGGATTGTAGGCCATGCAATACTCGATGTAATGGGTTTACGAGGCTTGCCAACACTGTGGGAGACTCTTGGAATACGTCTGTAAAAGCAGTCTGTCGCCTGATCATGAGGACATCCCGGGTGTCCCAAGAAACCCAGAAAGTGGTCGCCGCCCTGACACCTACAGTCAATCGTCGTGTTCGGCGATCGCTAAGAGCCTTCGCAGCGAATGCTCCGGACCGGGAACAAGATAACGACGTGAAGCGCGAGGACGATGAATATCCTGCCACGACACCGCTTTCATCATCGAAGAAGCGTAAGCGTGAAACACTGGAAACGTCGACGGACGGCGAGAAAACACCCATCCGTCTCTCGCCTCGTAAAGCACCCAAGCTGGAAACTGAAGATGACCACCGGACTCCAGGACGGAAGGCCCGGAGACAACCGGCCAAGCGCATCAAAGGGCCCAATGGCGAAATTACAGTCGAGCCGCCACCAGGCTGGGAACGTTTGTATGACATGACAGCCATCATGCGCAAACGAGTGCTCGCCCCAGTAGATACCATGGGCTGTGAAAGCCTCGCCGAAGAGAGCCGATCGCCACGGGATCAACGACTGCAGACGCTCGTAGCGCTCATGCTCAGCTCACAAACGAAAGACACCGTGACCGCAGCCGCTATGAAGAACCTGCAAGAGAACCTGCCCGGCGGCTTCACCCTCCAGAGCCTACTAGACGTCGAACCCGATGTCCTGAACGAACTGATAGGCAAAGTCGGCTTCCACAACAACAAAACCAAATTCCTGAAGTCCGTCGCAGTGATCCTTCGCGACAAATTTCACGGCGACATTCCCGACACCATCGAAGGTCTCACTTCGCTCCCCGGTGTTGGCCCCAAGATGGCTTACCTCTGCATGTCCGCCGCCTGGGGTCGAGACGAAGGGATCGGCGTCGACGTCCACGTGCACAGAATCACGAATCTATGGGGCTGGCATAAGACTAGCACGCCTGAGCAGACTCGAGCGGAGCTAGAAAGTTGGTTGCCGAGAGAGAAGTGGCACGACATCAACCACTTGCTCGTGGGCTTTGGGCAGACGATTTGTTTGCCTGTTGGGAGGAGGTGTGGGGATTGTGATCTTGCTAGTGCGAAGTTGTGCCCGAGTGCGGTGGCAAGTAGCCCGGTGAAGAGGAGAGTGAAGAAGGAGATTGCTATTAAGGCTGAAAATGACGTTGCGGTGAAGGATGTTGTGATTGAGAAGGATGATGTGGCGATCAAACTCGAGGCCGACACCAGAGAGAATGGGATCGTCGAGGATGTACAGCTGGCTAGCTGAATCCCTTGGTCGTATGGTCTCTATTATGTACGTGTATGATTGGTATAGCAGCGACGGAACTAGAGTTCTACAATATGGAAGATTGTACACTGTTCTGCCATTTCTCACCCTAGCCTTCCTCATCCCTCCTTCCCTCTTCGTTTCGCGCCATCTAATCGATCTCATCTGCCCCACAGCCGAGCTCGTGTCCGTGCGTCCAACGACCTCTCCAAGCTGGGGATCGCCTGGCGTACGCTCTCCACCCTTTGATATCAACACTCTAATCCCGACTCACACAATCAAGGATGCCCGACCCTTCTCCCCTCGACCCGGACGCCCACCTCCTCCTCGACGCCCCGCTCCTCCGCCTCCCTCACGAACTCCTCCGCAAGAACCTCAAATCCGCCCAGCGTCAAGTGGAGATCGCGAACAAATCCATCACCACCTCCCTAAGCAGCAGCAAAAGCGAGCTCGACCTCGCGGCCCTCGATGCTACGCTTGCCAAAGCCCAGAACTTGAAGAGGAAGTTAGAAGCGCTGCATGAAGAAGAGAAAGGGTTGCATGAGAAACAGGCGGCACGACTTAGACATATTGATGAGTTGCACGCGATCCCGAGCGTGGATGATGTGAAGTACGAGCGCTGGGCTAGTGTGAGAGCGGAGAGGGTATTGGTGGATTATCTGATACGAGGGGGATATCTGGAGAGTGCTCGGGCACTTGTGGCTGCTAGCGAAGGTCCGGATCTGGCATTGTTGACGGATGTGCCGGTGTTTGAGGAGGTATCAAGGATCGAGAGATCGTTGAGGGCCCATGAACTGAAGGACGCATTGGCCTGGTGTGCGGAGAACAAGCAAGCGCTGAAGAAGATGGGGAGTCAGCTGGAGGCGGAGTTGAGGCTGCAGCAGTTTATCGAGATTGCGAGGAGTGGGGAGGTGAGTAAATTGGTGGAAGGGATTGGGTTCGCGAGGAAGTATTTGGCTGGTATCGAGGGCGAGATTGGGCTGCGTGCCGCGGGTGTGCTGGCGCACACGCCTGCGACGCTCGTGGAGCCATATCGAGTAAGCCGCCCTACTCAAGGGATGGCTGGAACCTACTGCTGACCGTGCCCTAGACTCTCTGGTCCCCATCCCGCTACCAAACCCTCGCCGGCATGTTCCTCCACACCCACCACACCCTCTTCTCCCTCCCACAACAACCGATCCTCCACACCGCACTCTCTGCCGGCCTCTCCGCACTCAAGACACCGACTTGCCACTCGGCACACAACCCGCAATCCTCATCAAACCACCATACCTCCTCTCTTGCTACCACGACGCAGAATCCTTCGCCTGCTGCCGCGGTCCTCTCGACGACTGGCCCGCTATGCCCCATCTGTTCTACGGAACTGAATGAGCTGGCTAAGGGCGTACCGTATGCCCATCACACCAAGAGCCTTGTTGAGGATGATCCCGTTGTTCTGCCGAATGGAAGGGTATTCGGACGAGAGAAGCTGAGGTCTCTGAATGAGAAATTAGGTGTGACGAAGGGCAAGGTCAGGGATCCAGTTGAAGGCCTAAGCGGAATGGAGTGGAGGGAGAGCGATTTACGCAAGGTGTTCATCGTATAGAGGGGCTTCAAGGACTAGGTGTGAAGCTCGCAATGGTGCCGCCCTTCCTGGCCGCATTGTCGGCTACCTCAAAGCATCTACATAACACTCTAGAGCCGGAATTCGCAATGACGAGCGACTTTCTACGCCCTGCTCTCGTTCAACCCATCGAAAGCCCCGCCACCCGAAACCTGCGACTCCTGCGGCCCATTACCGCCCGCCACAGGCGCGCTGTCCGCCTCGAACTTTTTCAACGCCGCACGTCCCGGATCATTCTTCCCACCAATGTCCGTGGTAAAGCTAGCATTAGGAGCATCCTCTGGCACACTTCCCTCCTTGATGTTCTTGCCATGCGGCCCGCCTTCATAGGTACGGTCATGCACGTAAGCTCCCTCCGGCGCAGTGGCGCCTTGGCCGGAACCCGGGTACTGTCCACCGCTCAAGCCTGCAGCGGCGCTGCCTCCCGATGTATTGTAAGTAGGGCCGACGCCTGCCTCTTTGCCTAGTCCACGACCGGCATTGAGTTGGCCTTGCTCACTCCATCCTTCCTGTGCTTCTCGTGCTTCCTTGTCTGCTGCGGCAGGGATGACCCGGGCGCCGGAGGTATCGGTTGTGTTTGTCGTGGTGCCTGCAGAGGGTTGAGACGAGGCGTCCACGCCGGGGTTCCTCTCGGCGAAGGCACCGCCTTCTTTAATCGATTCGCCGGCCAGAGAGTCGGAAGTGATGGTGCCGGAACCCTCGACCACGGGGTTGCGTTGGCCTTCTGGATCGGTTGTGACCTGGTTGTTGCGTCAGTTGATTGAGACCTGAGGCTGATGTGTTGTGAAGTGGCTTACCTTGGTGCCAGACATGATTGCTGTTATTCGTCCTCGATTGATCCTATCGATAGATAGGTTGCTGCTGACGTAGTATGCCGGGTTTCTCAAGGTGTAGTCAATGGTGCAATTGATGGAAGACGCTCTGGAGACCTTTTTCTCATCCACGCTCCCTCTTCCGGGAGCTGCAGGTACAAGCACAGCGATGACACGGTGGTGACATCGATACCGTTGACGTCATTGGGTCCTCGGTGGGGCAGGAGCGATCGTGATGGTCAGTGAAAGTGGGATGCGATCACATGCTCGACCTTGGCTGCGGTGAAATTGTGTGGGAAATGGAGAATTGCTTGTGGAGTTACACTGGCTAGCCTTGCAGTCTTGCTGTAAAGACATGGAATGAATTAGACTGCTGTTGACAAGGCGGGGCTGTCGCTGAAACATAAAGTAGCTCGGGAAGAGATCAAGTCTGGTACTCA
>DAHZQE010000461.1:0-10008 GCA_027409005.1 Ferrimicrobium sp.
AGGATCTTCTTCTTGCTCCATCCGCGCGCTTTGGCGAAATGCCAGCCGGGCACGAAGAAGGCTGTTACGAATGCGACGACGAACGCGGGCGCTACGAGGGAGACCAGGACCAGGGTGCCGACGGTGATGATTTGGTTCGGAATGTAGGGGTAGGAGATGTCGAGGTCCAGCAGGGAGAAGGGGCGCATGTACGGTTGGATGAAGTTGAGCCCTCCACCGGCTCCGGCCAAGGCAATGATGATGACCCAGTCAAAGATGTAGGAGAGGATGAGGCTGACGGAGGGGCGGCGGGCGCGCGCCATGGTGGGCGGCGGCGGTGGTGGTCGTCGCTGTGGTTGTCCTGGACGGTGTTGAGGAGAGGAAGGAGTGTTATCGCACGGGGATGGCGTGCGACCGGTTCGGCGGATGGGACAAGATAATCGCCTTGTACCGCACCAGACAGTCTATGTAGGAGATGCAGGCAGCAGGTACGGGAAGGAATGTATCTCGCTCGCCACAGAAACGGCGACGCAACCGACAGACACAAACAGAACCGAGACGGAAGGTTGGCGCGCTGCACTGCCACCGACGTCGCCTTCCCAATGGCCCCATTCAGGCCCGTTTCAGGGTTGCACTGGTCTGCGCGCCTGTGGCTTGGCGACACGAAGTTTGTCACCGCGAGGTCATGAGAAGCCCAAGGTCCGGGACGATCGTCATCTCAAACCGACCTTGCGTCACAGGCCCCAGCCAGCCTGACCAAGAACATCACTTGATTGGTTGGTGGGAGCGGGGCGGGAACGCGGACGCGAGACGGGACATCCGACGGCGTTGGTCGCGTTTGTGCAGGCGCGCGAGTTGTGCAACTTGCGTGTTTGCATTGTTCGTTCTATGTTGAGACCCCGACATGAGGGTCTAGTCATCGCCATCATGTCGGCGTGCCACAAGCATCTCATAGCCGCAAGCCGCACGCGCAGATTTACTCGTCATCGCCGAAGAACACCTGGTGGAAGGTCAGCAGAGGGTTCTACTAAACAAGACACAGGAAACGCACCTTGATCGGCAGCCACGCATCACCGCACACCTTGAAGCGGTCCGGGAGGCTGGAAAGCTGCTTCATCTCCTCGTCCGACAGGCTGGCGCCATCGAGCTCGAAGTTGGACTCGATGCGCGAAGCGGTCACGGACTTGGGGATGACGCTGGTGCCGCGCTGGAGACCCCAGAGGAGGCTATCATCATCAGATCAGCCACATGTTTCCACCCCTCCACGTCAATACGGTTGGCACTTACAGGATCTGAGCCACAGTCTTGTTCTTGTTCTGTGCAATCTTGGCCAACGTCTCGTCCTTCGCCAGCGGGCTGTTGGTCGAGCCCAAGCAGGAGTAAGCAGTGCAGTGGATGCCCTTGGACTTGCAGTAGTCGAGCAGCTTAGGCGACGGGCAGTTGGGGTGGAGCTCGATCTGGTTGACAGCGGGCGTGGTCTTGAAGCCCGGGGAAGCGAAAAGCTTCTCGAAGTGGCGAATGCCGAAGTTCTGCAGACAGGAAACGTCAATCGTTTGCTGACAAGGCTGACGCAGATGCAGTAGTAGGGAGAATCACCGAAACGCCGATGTTCTTGACTCGTCCAGACGCGGGCAACTTCTGCATCTCCTCCCACGTCTTCACGAAATCCCAATCAGGCAGGTGTTTCTTCAAATCACTGGGGTCACTGGAACTGGGCCAGTGGATGAGGTACAGGTCCACGTAATCCATATCCAAGCTCTTCAGCGAGGAGGTGATGCCCTCTTCCACACGCTTGTGCCATGGGTTGTCGAGCTTGGTGGTGACCCAGATCTCTTCGCGCGGCACGCCAGAGTCCTTGATGCCTTGGCCGACTTCGTGCTCGTTGCCATAAGCGAGCGCAGTGTCAATGTGCCTGTAGCCAGCCTTCAGGGCGGCGCAGACGGCTTGCCTGACTTCGTTGGGCTTGGATTGCCAGGTTCCGAGGCCGACGGCGGGGATTTTGTCGCCCTGGGAGAGATATCAGTGGGCTGCGCGGAGCCGAGGAAGCCATTGGGAGCGTACCGTGTTGAGCTCGAAGGTCTTCTTCGTCCACTGGAGATCGGTGGCCATCTTGTACTGATATGTTGATCCTTTTGATTTGGGATAGGTCGACGGGATAAGATGGATTCGTTCAGGTAGATTGAAAGACTCCAAAATCACATCACTGCCCACGCAAAACTTTTGTACCTGGCGCGCCGCAGCATCACTGTCATTCTGCCAGAAACCGACATCACCCCACCACACGTATCTCGCCCCTGCACGTCTCTCATTGGGTACAAGCACTTTATCCTCTTTACCCGGCGCGTGCGCCGGCAATGCTTTCCAGGGACGACCCCACCGGCGCCCACTTACCGGTGGAAACTGCGACCCCTCCTCCTCGCTCCACTTTGACAAGCGAGTTCGCAGAGCCGCATCGGGGGATCTTGAGACCGAGAGCAATTGCACACGGGAGCTTAGCCACGCGTGTGACTGTACGTATGATCGACCACCGCCACGACACTGTTTAGGCGCGCTTTGTCCCGGAGGTAGTGAAGATGTCTCGCTTCGTCTCCGCCACGGACAACGAAGCCGGCGCGTCAAAAACCGAAGCAGACGAGGCATGGCTAGCAGCCCAAGCCCGCATCGATGCGACGAAGCGGGAGAAGACGGCTGCGCAGCAGGCGGGCTTACAGGAAGGAGGGAAGAGTTTGTACGAGACGTTGCAGGCGAATAAAGGTGGCTCTCCACCCATTTTTTCTCCCGGCTTTTTGTGAGGGTTGCTTTGTGCGCAAAGCTGACGAGTCAGGATGATTGAGCCGCGAAGCAGGAAGCTTTTGAAGAAGCCGCAAGATTACGGAACCAATTCAGGAGTTTGGATGAGGATGAAGTTGAGTTTCTCGAGGGCGTGCTGGCAGAGTCAAGGGAGAAGGAAAAACTTGTGAAGCAGGAGACGCTGGAGCAGCTCGAAGCTTTTAGGAAGAGGAGGGAGGAGGCTGAGAAGGCTGCCAAGGATGCTCAGGGGGGAGGTGCAGCGCCGGAGGAGGAGAAGGTGGAGTGGAAGATTGGGCCGAGGAAGCGGAAGAAGGGGAAAGAGTTGGGCGGGCTGGTTGGGGTGAAGGTGAGGAGGAGGGAGAGTAGCGGTGCGGAAGAAGTGCTGGACGCTGACCCCATCGAGAAATCGCGATCCGCAGCTGCGGAACAGCAAAGCGCAGAGAAGTCTGCCAGCGTACCCGCGGTGGTCAGTGTCAAGCCAATTGCGAGCGAGAAGGCGAAGGATGATGCCGAGACCAAGCCGAAGGCTGCGCCAGCTGCCACCCTCGGCCTTGCTGCGTACTCATCGGACGAGGACGATTGAGCTTCCTGATACTACTGAGCTTCTGTTGCACGGGTGCGGATGGGGTCTAACAGGCTTGTAGATCGTTTAAAGACTTTCAGCTCGAAAGAGCGGGAGAACTTCCAGCTGATCCCCCAGGAGGTAGCTTCGAAATGTGCTGTCGCGTTCAAGCCTGTGGAAACCTGTTTTGATGCTATATTTCTCTACTTTCATTCCTTGCGCTCTGCGCCGTGCCTTCCCTTTTTGCTAGTGCACCTCAGCCCCACTTTCAGATTATGTAAGCCTGGAAGCCCGGCTTTGAACTTTTCGATGTCACTTCAGAATCATCTAAACAACCACTCACTTCGGGCGCAACCTCCCACTCCTGCATGCACTAACCCTCCAGGCGTCTGTGTCCTTGTGTGAAAGGGAAAGAGCAAGGAACAGAGACTGGCAGGCCAACAATCACCACCGAGGCTACGGCCTGCCCGCAACATCAACCATGGCATCTTCGAGTGCACAACCCGCCGCCACTGGCGTGCAGCAACAGCCGCCCGTCGCGGTGATATGCATCGGCATGGCTGGCTCAGGCAAGACCACATTCATGCAACGCATCAACGCGCATCTCCACGAAAAGCACCAGAAATCTGCCTCCAACACCTCACCACCCTACGTCCTGAACCTGGACCCGGCCGTCCGCTCTGTCCCCTTTGACAGCAACATCGACATTCGTGACAGTGTCAATTATAAAGAAGTAATGAAACAATACAACCTCGGTCCCAACGGTGGAATCCTGACAAGCTTGAACCTCTTCAGTACTAAGATCGATCAGGTCATGACTATCCTGGAGAAGAGATGTTTACCAAAGGAGGCGACAAAGCCACCGTCGCACATCTTAATCGATACTCCGGGGCAGATAGAGGTCTTTGTGTGGTCTGCTAGTGGGAATATCCTGCTTTCTGCAATGGCTTCTAGCTTCCCGACGGTGGTTGCGTACGTGATCGATACACCACGCACGACCGAAAACACTAGTACCTTCATGAGCAACATGCTCTATGCCATCTCGATCCTGTACAAGACAAAGTTACCGATGATACTCGTCTTCAACAAGACGGACGTCAAAGATGAGAGCGAAGCCGTGGACTGGATGCGCGACTTCGAGTCTTTCCAGGCAGCTGTGCGGCAAGAAGAAGAAGACGAGACGGGCGCGAGTGGAAGTGGAGGGTACATGGGCAGTCTACTCAACAGCATGAGCTTAGTCCTGGAAGAGTTCTACAACGCATTGAGCGTAGTAGGCGTGAGCAGCATGACGGGCGCCGGCGTGGACAAGTTCTTCGAACAAGTCGAAGCGAAGCGTGCCGAGTTCGAGAAAGACTATAAGCCAGAACTCGCCCGTCGGGTCGCGGAGGCCGAAAAGCATAAAGAAGAAGTACGACAGCAGCAAGTCGATCGCATGATGAAGGATATGACCGTCTCTTCTCGTGCGAAGGGTACGGGCAAGTATGCAAAGCAGGCTGCGCCCGTGGATGATGAGCCGGAGACGGTTAGTGATACCGAGGCTATGGACGATGATGCAGGGGCAGGAACGAGGGGTGGACTTGAGGAGCCGGATCAGGCGGATGCGGAGGACTTTGACGAGGATGCGGTCTTTGAAGAGGGGTTGAAGGCGAGGTACGAGGTTGCGTTGCTGGAGAGGGGTGGGCCGGCAGCGACGGTCAAGAGTGCGGAGTATATTCGGCGGTCGCAGCGGGGAGGTTGAAGGCAGAAAGAAAAGTAAAGGCCAGATGTGAAAGGCATGGTATCATGGAAGCAGCTGGCTGGTGACGTAGCACGACGCACGCACAATGCCTCAAGCTTGCGGCCACCGCCAGTGAACAAAGCAGCTCCTGACCAACAGGCTAAATAGGAGGGATTTGGAGCATGCAGCCTGCGGCAAGATATGCCCACCACCGCCATTTCATTCCGGACCTTGCGAAGGCACCCTAGTGGGCAAGCCGGTCAACGAGGGCAGAGGTCCAATGTCCGGGACAGAATGGGCCTCGATTCTGGATCGCGCTGCCAGATGCTTTCGACGTGCCTGCTACTTTAGGGTTCGACTGGTCACTCTTGTGGAGATGCTTGTTGTGGAAGCGAGCATTTAGTCCGCACGGCAAAACCGTAGCCTGAGTCCCGCTTAGGAATGCCCACACATATCGGCAACGGCGCGGTACCCACATCCATCCCCTTCCCTTCGCCCTGCCGCACGCGTAAGTGGTGGCAGGCAACATGGATCCCCCCATTACACCTGCTGTCATGCAGCGCGCAGACTCGACCTGCCCGGTCCAGCAAAGTCGACGAATATTTGCCGTTGACGAGGGCAGATGAATCAGACGCACAGGGTCAGCTTTGTGGTACCATCGACTTCCCCTCGTTGGGTGCAATCGCCAGTGCCTTGCCGCAGGCAAGATTGCATTACCTTCACGACCGACTGGAGCCCCACATCCGCCGCTCGCAAAGAGCATGTGCTCCAGTAAGATTGCTCGTTGCGCACCCGGAATCAATGTTGGCACCAGACTCAATCGCATCGCGGCTCGCCAACCTCGACCGACCACGCAGCTTCCCAAAATGCGCGCGCGCTAACTCACCGCTCTTTCGCAAGTGAATGGAAAGGCACGCGTTCCAAAAGCGGTAAAGCGCGGCTGATCCTGGCGGTCTGCGAATATTCAAGACCCTGCAACATCCGTCCGAATTCTTTGAAGCCGCGCATCGTCGTCTGGTCGTCGCGGCCTGAGCATCGGTATTGCACGCAAAGACCAGCACGAGCTCATGCGGCCTCACCGACAATGTGAAGGGAAGGCGGGAACGGCGCCGCGGCTTTGTGGGTCCGCGCGGGCTGGGGTCGGGAGGGAGGAGAATAACCAAGTCCTGCGTTTTGCGATGGGGGAGAGATATAGTGGTAGATGTCTGCTGGGTTCCTCGGGACTCACAACGTCCGTGAACGCTCAACGACAATCTCAACCCGATTATCTGTCTGCCTCGTACCCTTTCGGTCTTCATCATGGGCCTGTACAAGAACCTTGCCATCTCTCCCGACAAGCTAAGACCCGACAATGTTGATTGGGACGCCTACGCAGGAACTGAAGCGGACAGGCCGCTTCGCGCCAGTTTCGTGAGTAAGGGCGACGACGGCGTCGTCGGAGAAGATGGAGAGGAGGAAGAACTCGACGGGAACATTTATGACGACGACGACAACGGTAGCGTTGAAGTGGACTCCGATGACGAAGAAGCGATCTTGTCGTCCGAGTTCGCAGCTCTGGGATTCGAAGACCTTCGCTCCCAAATCCTTTGTACGCCTTACGACTCAGCACTACACCCCCTTGCCACGCCACTGACATGCCATTGCAGCTAATGCACACGCTCTCGCTCTCACCGAGCGCCGTCACTTAATCTCCGGACCCGTCCCGCCATTGCAACTGGTAATCCGACGACACGGCGATATCGAGTTTATGGCCATGGTTCTTCAGGACCGCTTATTGCGACTGGCCAGCGCGGGGACCGAGTCCGCTCAACAGGCCATGATGTCGCTGCTGGAGCTGACGGCTGAGTTGCTTGAAGAGGCTCGCTTGGACGTGGAGAAAATTCGAGTGGGATGGAATGCTGGTGCGTGGTGTGATGACGGCTCGAACAAGACTGCTCGGAGGCTTGCCGGCTGAAGGGGGTGGAGATATCCTGACTAGTGTTTGAGAGACGACCGACTCTGTTTTTCGGCAGCGCTCAGATACTCAACCTTGTTGCAGGAGGATTCCCAAATGTGATCCGTGACCGCCGGTCAGATCTAGTCGGCGGCGAGTGAAAAGAGACGCATTCCATCTCCAACCCTCGCCATCCCGCTTGTTCAGACCAATGCAAAACCGGTCGAGCTGGCCCGGGGTTCCGTGACAGGAGAGGTCTGGTGCTGGCAAAGGCAGCATACATGTCGATTCTATATTCCATCTACTGCCACGTCAACCTAGCCGTTGGCACGATCTGCTATTTGATGTAGTATATGTCCAACAGAAGCGAATATGATCGTCGACAAGCTCTCAAGCACCGCCCATCTGGAGCTTTTTCCCCTTGACGGACTTCCACTCCATCAACAATGACGACAAGAAAGCCAATCCGGCGACGGCGATCGGCAGTATGAATGCTGTCGTGATTGCTTTGTTGTACGCGACGAGTACGCCTGGTAATTGAGCAGGAGTCACGACTTCCCGGAAATGTGTAGCGCCCGCGCCGACGATGGCAAGGACGTTAGCGGTGGGTGCGTACTTCGGGATCTCTTGCAGCAGCTTGTTAGAGAAGATGTTCTGAGCGATGCTGACCGAGATGGCGCCCCCGAGAGTGTTGAAGAAGATTGCCACTGCATTTCCGACAGGCATGTCTTTCTCGTCCAGGACGACCTGTACGGCGATGAAGGGGATTTGGACGCAGGCGCCTGCTCCAACCCCGGCGAGGATTTCGTATCCAATCCAGATACCGGGGCTCGAATGCACTTTCAGAGTGTAGATCATGCCAGAGCCAACGGTGAAAATGATGATACCGATCCACATGGGCGGATTGTACGGTCCCATGGCTGTGATGCCGCCTCCGACCACGATCGATGCCAGGGTGATGCTGACCAGATATGGGATACAACGGATACCGGACGCCTCGGCAGAGACGCCTTTGACGGCTTGGAAATAGAATGGGAGGTAGTAAATGTGACTGTAAAGCCCCATGGCCAGGAAGGCCGAGAACAGCGCGCAAGCTCCTACGGTACGGTTGCCGATCAAGACCCGAGGCGGCATGGTGGCCCGGTCCTTCAGCCGGATCTGGACACCGATGAACGCCGACATGATCAGACCGAAGCCTAAGAGGCAACCCCACACTCTGCTATCGTGCCATGGATAGGTGCTACCTCCCCACTGGAGAGCAAGGAGCAGGCACACGATGGCGCAGATCAAGAAGATGGCTCCGAGAAAGTCGATCTGCTTCAGCTTCTCCTTGGTCGTCATGTCCGTGTAGCGCCGTGGCGGATTGCTGAAAAAGAAGAAGACAGTTGCCAGAGCCACGCCGCCGAACGGGAGGTTGATCCAGAAACACCATCTCCAGCTGGCTTTATCTGTCAACGCACCGCCGAGAATGGGTCCGACGACCGAAGCGATGCCAAACATGCTGGAGAGCGAGGCAATGTAGACGGCGCGTTTGCGGAGAGGGACGGAGTACCCAACGATGTTCATGCCTCCAGAAAAGAGGGCGGCGGCGCCCGCTCCGGCGACAGCTCGCCCGACAATCAGCATCTTCGAGCTAGTAGCGGCAGCGCAGAGGACCGAGCCGAGCTCGAATATGAGCAGGGCGCTGAGGTAGACCCATTTGACGTCGAAGTAGGTATACACCTTGCCGAAGCTCGGCTGCAGAGAAGTGGTCGTGAGCAGATAGCTAGAGCCATACCATCCCACATCGTTTAGCGAGTTGAATACTGTTGTGATCCTCGGAATAGCTGCAAGGTGTCAGTACATGCTCGCCGCACCAACAGCGTGCACAGGATCTATGAAGCAAGAACAGCGTGCTTGCACTGACCTGTCGCGATGATCGTGTCTGGAAAGCATCTAGTCAGCCTGGCCGATGCTGCCTACGGAACAAGGCAAGGACTTACTGTCTAAAGCAACGACGAAAGTAGCCAAGCAGAGGCCCAGTGTTAACAAGGCCAGCTTCGTTCCTCCAGGATATTTCGATTCATCCTCGGGCTCATCGGCGGCCTTTCTGTCTTCTCCCTCCTGCTCAGTAGTCACGATGCCGTCGTTTCCCCGCTGACCGTCCGGAGTGCCAAGGCTCTCCGCCCCATCAGGCTCAACGACCTGCTTCTCGTTGAAGGATTGGCCTACTTGGGCAGAGTCTGCCTCTGCGGCAGCATTGTCTGCCTCGGTCGCATTATCACGACTCGCCGACACAGCCTCGTCGGTACTGCTGGGAGCTTTCGACTCATCGTTGCCAATCTGCGTGGACGCGGCTGTGACCAGGGTGGGAGTTGCAGAGAGACCAGCGGCTGGGTCTTCGGAAATCACCGTGGAATTCTCCGCTCGCTTCCCAAGCGCGGCGCGTAAAAACCGAGACATCGTCTGCGGACGTCAGCCCTCTCTCTTTCTCTCTCTCCCACATCTCCGTGACTTTGCCGATGCTTCGCCCTATTGCCTCGTGGCCTCTCAATGGAATGTATGAGGGCTCGAGATGGATTTGATGCGAGAAGCGAAAAGAAGAATCCCATGCTTTCGACCGGATCTTCCTCTTTCCGAGAACTGTGAAGCGCTAAGCCATAAATGCAAGCGAGATCATATCGGCGACCTACATATGATGATTTATGCACCGTCATGCGCAACGCCAGCCTCGCTCTTGATGATGCTGATAAGGCACGAAGTATACGTAAACCGCCTCTAGAATCCGAATTTCTGTAACAACCGGCAAGCCTGCTTAAAGAACACCGTCTACAGTGGCGGTCCGCGTAGATGGTGAAAGACTTCAAGCTGACGAGTCCAGCTGGACGATGAAGTGAAAGGCAGACGCGAATCCAAAAGCGTTCTCGTCGGCTATCTATCTGACTGGAGCACCGACTCCGCGAACCGCATCGAGAACTTCTGAGCCAGAAGATGTGCAAGTAAGACGTCCAGTATCGGCATCCACGTGGTTTGAGCTGACATGTGATG
>DAHZQE010000478.1:0-8048 GCA_027409005.1 Ferrimicrobium sp.
GTGGGTGACCACGTGGGAATTCCCTCTGCTGTATGTTTTGCACTTCCGCCAGCCGAGACTCGTTGGGCCAGATGTCGCAAAGATATGTATCGATTTCCGCTCGCGATTGTTTTGCAACGCAATGGAAGGGAGGGCCCTGTGTGTCGTCCGAGGGACAGAGGGAAGGACGTCGGGACTGAATTTGAGGGGCCTCACCAGACGCGAGTGTTTGTGACCGCGGGAACAGGCCAGATGGAGCGGAGCGTATTCTGTGTCTTCCTTACATGTTAGCTTGGCGGTAGGCTGATGCTATCGCTCCTCTGTCTGCCTCCTTCGCCATTCATCCAGCGCCCTCGCGGCCTCGACCCCATTATTCTCACACCTCTCGCCTACAATACTCCAGGTCCTACTCCTGACAATCTCCTCAACCATCCTCTCATTCCTGATCAGGCCGGCTAAAGCTTCCGTCCTTGCCTCCCTTGGAAAGTACCTTGCGCTGTATGGATCTAAGCGTTCATCCACCACCTTTTCTCTTCGTTTCAGGTCCTCTGTCTCCCGCTCAACTATCTCCGGGTCCTCGGGGTCTGGCGACGTAGCGACACTTGCGCAGTAGTTCAAGACATCTGATCTCGACTGCCAAGACGGAAACAATACCTTATCCTTGAATGTCTGGCATGACGCCGGGTCGATCGGTCTCCGCCATACTGGCCTCGGTGTGCGCTCGCTAGTGGATTTCGGGTCGAAGGGAGCGCTTGTGCCTGGTGTCACTAAGGCGTTGAGATTCTGCGAGATGGTGTCGTCTACTGTGCCGCGGGAAATTCGAAGGAAGTCTAGGATGGAGCTTGGGCATGAGCGTGAGCGTTCTGGCTGGTCGGAAGGGATAGGAAGGACGCACCTCGTAGTGCTGTCTGAGCGAAACAGAACTGGGGCGTGAGAGTTGGTTGATCGGGGGTTCGTGGCATCGTTAGGGGGGGTGGAAGGCGAGCTGGTGGGGAGGCTGGAGGCGACGGAGGAGCTGCAGCTTCGGACGAGGACGACGTCCAGATGATGCCCGCCAGCTTGATGTCGATCGGATGCTTTTCGACCGTAAATTGATATCCAGCATGCATTCGAATGTGAGTATGTAAACGTGGGTAGTTGCTCGAGTCCTCGGTGGTCGGAGCCCGGCCCCAAATGGCCGACGTCATCTCGCGTTTCCCTCAGCGCGTCACACGCGACTGGAGCACTTCAGCTTTGATGCCGGCGGTTGACTGCGGACGACAATGTCTACACTTCCTTCTTCTTGGTGATGATAACTTCGCGCTGTACACTGTCAAGATCTTTCTGCGCTTCGAGGTTCAGACATAGTGTGCTCAAGGTCGTCCTTGACCCGAACCGCCCTCCTTCGAGTCAACCCGCCCCAGCGTACTGGGACGCGAGGGCGCTGTATCGCCACTGGATCCCCCCGCAAACTGATCGTAGAAGGGTCGGCAGGATGGCACCGAAGCAGGCGACACTCGGGTATGTAAGATCTGGACAGCAGACTCTGGGGTGCGAGCGTTTTATTTGATGTGGACGGATACGGAGCTGACAGTGATACAGCAAGTTCTTCCGAAACCCAAATGGGACCAAAGCCGCGCCGCAGCAGTCGAGGTTATCGTTTTCATCCAAGTCAAATAGCAAGCCCAAGACCGAAGATGAAGATGGGGAGGCGTCGGCACGCGCGACTGAGAGCAACGGTACCAACGGGAACGTGAAGAACGAGGATGTGGAGATGGAGGATGATGACGAAGACGTCAAGCAGCCAGCGTCAAGTGTCCCGATAAAGAGGGAACCAACTCCTTCGGCCTCGGCGAAGAAACGGCCGGCTTCTGAAGCTTCTGAAGCTGAGGCCGAGGATGAAGATGATGCACCTCCAACAAAGAAGCAACGTCAGAGAGCTGCTGAGCCAAGACCGAAGAAGGGCGTCGCTGCGAAAAAGCCGGTTTCGGCCAAGGAAGCTGTGGCGGTGAAGGACGGAGACGAGGAGATGGAGGACGTAAAGCTGAGCTCCAAAAAGACTGCTAGTTCGAAGGGCCAGGGCGATGACTTGAACGCTCAGAGGCCAACCACGAAGAAAACATCATCCAAGACCGCGAGTGCAGCGGCAAGTGACGATGAGGTTACTTCCGTACCACCCAAGAAGCAGACGAAGAATGGCGCCGTCACTGGCAAGGAAACGTCTGCTGAAGCGCCGTCGTCTGCTGAAGCAGACGACGATGCAGCCAACAGTGAACCCGACTCGGCTGCCGAAGAAGAAGCCGAGGCCTCGGAGGAAGAGGAGAAGCCTGAAGTCGCTGCCAAAGCTCGCGCGAAGATCCAGAGCACATTGACGTCGAATTCAAGAGACGCATATCCAGACTGGAAGGCCGGCGAGCCTGTGCCGTATGCGGCTTTGTGCGCGACCTTTTCACGGATCGAGATGACCACGAAGCGGCTTGAAATTTTGGCTCACTGTGCTGCGTTCCTGCGCCAAGTACTGAGACTCACGCCAGAAGATCTTCTGCCTACAACACTGCTCATGATCGGCAAGCTGGCTGCAGACTACTCTGGTATCGAGCTTGGCATTGGTGAGTCCCTGATTATGAAGGCCATCGGCGAGACGACTGGCCGTAGTCTGAAGATCATTAAGGAGGATCAGCAAAAGATCGGTGACCTTGGACTTGTTGCGGCCAAGAGCAGGTCAAACCAGCCGACGATGATCAAGCCGAAGCCGCTGACAGTCCGCGGCGTGCACGAGGGTCTGATGAAGATCGCCACGGTCGAAGGGCAGGGTGCACAGCAGCGCAAGGTAGACGGCATCAAGAAACTGCTCTCGTCAGCGGACGTCAATCTGCCGAAAGGCCAGATTGTCGACATCAACAAGGACAAGGGCGGCCCCAGCGAATCGAAATTCATCATCCGAGCCTTGGAAGGCAAGATGCGTCTCGGTCTTGCCGACAAGAACCTGCAAGTCGCACTCGCAAACGCCATGGTCGCGCACGAAGCAGCCAAGGATGGCAAAGCACCGTCCGAAGTCGACCTCAAGAAAGGTGAAGAAGTCTTCAAAGCCGTCTACAATGAGTTGCCAGCCTACGAGGTCATCGTGCCTGCGCTGCTCAAAGCCGGGATCTGGCACCTGCGCGAAGCGTGCAAGCTGCAGCCAGGGGTGCCGCTCAAACCAATGCTCGCTAAACCCACGAAGTCCATCGGCGAAGTTCTTGACCGTTTCGAAGGCAAAGACTTCACCTGCGAGTACAAGTACGACGGTGAGCGTGCCCAGATCCACTTCGTGGCTCACGACGCCGCTCAAGACTTTGCCAATACCGTCGCGCCCAAGGAAGGCAAGTCTGATCGTGGAATTTCTAACATATTCTCCCGGAATAGCGAAGACCTCAGCAAGAAATACCCGGACATCCTCGCAAAGCTTCCTACTTGGGTGAAGGAAGGCACGAAGTCGTTCGTCCTGGACTGCGAGACCGTTGCCTGGGATGTGGAAAAGAAACATGTGCTTCCCTTTCAACAACTGATGACCCGCAAACGCAAAGACGTCAAAGCCGAAGACGTCAAAGTCAAGGTCTGCGTCTTCGCCTTCGACATCCTGTACCTTAACGGCGAAGCTCTGGTCAATAAACCCTTCCGCGAGCGACGTGATCTGATGTACTCCGCCTTCTCACCGGTGGAGGGCGAGTTCGCTTTCGCTCAATACGGTAACACCCACGAAATCGAGGAGATACAAACATTGCTTGAGGACTCCATCAAAGCCTCTTGCGAAGGCCTGATGGTCAAGATGCTGGACGGAATCGAGTCGCATTACGAGCCCTCCCGGCGCTCGCAGAACTGGTTGAAAGTCAAGAAAGACTACCTCGCGGGCGCTGGAGACTCCCTCGACTTAGTGGTGCTCGGAGCCTACTACGGCAAAGGCAAACGCACCTCCGTTTATGGCGCCTTCCACCTCGCCTGCTACAACCCAAGCAAAGAACAATACGAAACGGTCTGCAACATCGGCACCGGATTCTCCGAATCCCTCTTGTCCGAACTCTACGAGACCCTGTCTCCTCTTGTAATTGACAGACCGAAGCCTTTCTACGACCACAGCAACGGCAAGAACGATCAACCGGACGTGTGGTTCGAGCCAAAGTTCGTGTGGGAGGTCAAGACGGCGGATTTGACGTTGAGTCCGAGGTATCGGGCGGCGATTGAGGAGTTCGATGGGAAGGGGGTGAGTTTGAGGTTTCCGAGGTTTATTCGCATCAGGGAGGACAAGAAGGCGGAGGATGCCACAACGAGTAGACAGGTGGCGGAGATGTATAGGAGGCAGGCGGAGCAAGGGAAGGAGAGGAAGGCTGGGGTCGATGATGATTTCGAGTATTGAGCCTAGTTGTTTGATGATGCAAATGTCACTTGTAGAGCAGGTCGTGACGACCTGTGCCTTGCCACGTATCCGGCGACGGAAACTTCGAGCGTATCAGTCTTGCCATCTCAATGCCAATGATTTACACCGTCGATGAGGCCAGAATTTCTGGATGTCGGATTGAGAGCCGTCAAGCCTTGTCATGAACAAATTGGAAGACGAACCTGAGCTGGTCTTTCGGCGCAGATTCTTATGCTAATCTCCTTGATGCTGCATTGAATATGGCAGCGCACGTGGGCCCAGAACCATCACTCTCTGTTATCTCATACGGACCTGACTTCGGCGGCGTCGACTGATCTGATTTGCCTGCCGCCCTCACTCAGCGTCGCTGCACAAGTGACACTCATTAATGAGATGTGACGACTAAATGTCCCGCCGCTTGTAACAGCGTTCGCCTCGCTCCGCGTGCACATGATATGCACACGGAACCGCAATCCAAGTGGAGCTGAGCGCCCGCTGTTGCCCCAATAGCTTCGGTGAGATATAGGCCTTGAGAGCGCTTCATCTTCACCGACCAGTTCTTCCATACTTTCGAAGTTGTGATCGTTTTCGTCTTCCTTGGACGATAGATCGGACTTTGGGAGACAGCAGCCAGTCCACGAGAAGCCTTCTGCCCATGCCCCCGACCAGCAGCTCCTCGGCGACAGCCCTGATGCCACTTGCGATGGCGCAGCCGTCGAAGCCATCAAGACTCCCGTTCAATGTCTCGTTGACGGAGGATCGTTTGAGCAATAGGCTCTTGCAAGCTCGTCAATGTACAGCCAGCTCGTAAAGGTGCCCACTGCATCCATAGACATGTCCAGTTGTCTCTCTATGAAAGCGCCAGTCGTGTTGACTGCCGCGGCTGTAGTCATGTCTCCCAGAAACTTGGAGACTGGACTGAGGAGACCACTATGCGGATACAAGGGGCTCCTGGCGCTACCACAGCGAATGATGATGCGTTGGCCACAGAAATTGTGTAAGTGTCAGTCACGCATGTTAGCACCAGGTTAAGCGTTTCTGCGCACTCTCGTAAAGCTGAATCAGGTCAGCGGCACAGCAGAATCCGTACAAATTGCAAATTACTCGACCATCGAACGACCGTCAGCATACTCGGCCATACCGTAACGAGAGCCGCTGATACACCTCAAGCCGTGCTCAGCAGGATTCACGTACCATTGCGCAACGGTAGGGAGGGCTACACTCCGGGAATAATAGCGCTCTTGTAGCCGACCGAAGCCGTCGCTACCACATGCTTGCCATCAGTCACGAAGAACAAGACCGCGTGCGCTGTAGCCGGGTATGTTCATCTGCTCGTCGAGCAAGCTGTGTGGCATGTGGTCGGGAACCAGATGTAGGCACTGCGGATTGGAACAACAATGCTGCTTGCGCCATGTATTCTCCATTTGCACAGGCAGCAAGCAGGCAGAGACTCTTGTACCTCGCTGTAGAGCAGCCGCGGGCATCGTGTTGAGAAGATCGCGATGCGAGACCATCTGTACGAGGCACATCGCGCACTAGCAGCCCTAATTGACCAGCCCTGGACGCAAGAGCAGCATGAAGCCCACGCGCGTCTTCGTAGAGCGTGGCAGTTGGACCGCCGTGAGCCCCGACATTACATTGTGCGCGGCATCTTTCACGACCTGGACACAACCCTGTTTCGGGGATCGCTGCGGTCTCAAGCCAAAGCCTCGTACTCGATTATGCCCATGATCCTTGGACACACGGCGCAGGCGCGGCACTGGCCTTTCAAGATCCCGATAATCATACCCAAGCGAACAGAGATCGAGCTGCATCCCTACAAGGCGTACTACAAGCCGCAGGAGGATGTAAACGAAGGTCGCCCAGTGATCTGGGGAATCCTAATACACGAGATGCTGCATGGATGGATCGCGGCAAGGTTGAAGTACCCGTGGCGGACCGCGATGGAGAAATGCAGATGCGGGCAGAGAGCGGTATGTCCAGCATTTAAAGGAGCATTGCAGCCACCGTCACTGATAATCGTCGCAGGAGCACGGCCAGTTGTTCGAAGAGAGCGCACGGTTGCTTGCTGACTGCTTGAATCTGCCGGGACTTGGTGGAGCGGACATCTTCACGTCAGGCTCATACTGCCATCTTTGATGGTCCGGGTCGTCTGTTTGGCGGGAAGTTGTATGGTGTGTCACGCAAGGAGAGAGATGAGGAGAGAAGTGAGGTGACATCGGCAAGCGGCCGGATCGGAGGTCGGCCTCCCGAAGCCGCTACAGTATGGTAGCGCCAAGCGTGCTCATTGAGCCACACCTCCAGGACAATAGGCAAGCGACAATCTCAACATCGCCCCACCCCTCACCACCGCACAAGTGCCGTTACGAGCGCGACGATCAAACAGTGTCATCTGTTGAGATCCACTTGGACGCTGTGGATTGCCTGATCCGAGCGATGTTCCTGTCGCACGCAGTCGAGGAGGTGTCTCCCCAGCCCCCAATGGCAGGCGCTTGCTGTCAATAGGCGCATGAGGGCCACTCTGACAATAGTAGGCTGCGCCGACAATACCAACATTCAAAGTGGCACTGACACCGCAGATGCACAACAATAATATGCAAGGCAAGTGTGCCCGCGCTTTTCTCTATTGATGTTGGACGGCGCCGGCGCTCAATAAAGCTCCCACTCTTCTCACATGTAGCTGCGTGTCTCATCCAACTCATATCGTCGCATCACGCCGTCTTTCGCACATGCTTTACGAAGCTACGCACGAGAGCGACTCCCGCATCTGAAGGGATCCGTCCATCCCCCGGGCACGGCACCTTTCCACTCGGGCACCTGCGACGATCGTCACGCCACAAGCCAAGCCATATATCCCCATTTTGGCCCCAAGCCAAAGCCGAAGGCTGCGCCGGCAGAACACTCAACCAGACGTCACCATTTCAACGAGGCTGCATCTGTAATAGAGTTTATCTCTGCTTCCTCCCAATGAATCGACCCGACCAATCTGTGAGCCTGGAGTCCATCGACGAGTTTTTGTTTCAGCACCGCCAGCAACAACAACAACACCACCACCACCACCACCACCACCGACAACAACGACAGCAGCAGCAGACAACGCAGGCGCCCTCAATGCCGCTCCCACCACCACCCTACACGCCGTCCGAGAGCGAAGCAGAGGACGACGAGGAGTCAGACGCAGACTCGGACTGTGACGAGCCCTCTCCCTCGCCGCTGAGACTCACCATCAATGCCGCCACCTCCGTCCAGGGTTGCAACAACCTGATCCCTCTCTCATCACCTTCCGCGCTCGCAGACTCAGCGCGCTTCTCCGCATTGCTACTTGCGGCCGTGAACCAGATCAACAATGCTGCCTCCGCCGCTCAGCCCCAACAGCGGCGGAGAGGACTGAAAGTGGACTTGACCATCAATTGCGGTATCACCGTCATCGGCGACCGGAATGTCGTCGGAAGTGTTGGCCTCAGGCCTAGGCAAGGCAGTTTCGGGCAGCGCATGGCCACGAACGTCGGCACGCCCTTGTCGCCCCCTGCTGTAGTGGGAGCCAAGAGGAAGCCGGAGGATGGTGCTGATGTCGAGGACGGACGAGAGGCTAAGAGAGTCGCGCATGTGGTGTGACTGTTGGGCGGCGACCATCACTGTCATCACGAATCGGATCGGGGGAGGTCAGGCGGAGCATTTGTACAAAAGTTACGGCTTG
>DAHZQE010000479.1:0-8234 GCA_027409005.1 Ferrimicrobium sp.
CCAGTCTCGTAGAAGTCGGGAAGCGGATCGCAGATGAATCTTTCGCTAATCTGGGTACTTGCCAAAGTCATTCTGTGGGCAATAGATCAAAGGAAGCGCTGATGATACAACAGAAAGCGGAACACATGCTCGCGAGCACCCCTCTCCAGCCTTGGCTGCATCACCGCCAATGCTCTCGGTACCTAACCCTCCCCACATCGCTGGCATCTGCCATCATCAGTCTCTCGCACTGCCGGTAGCATGTGGAAAGACGCCTTCCTGAACGCCGCGGCAAGTCATGAATCGTAATCCTCGTCCTCATCGTGACAATTTGCACAGGCACGCTCACCCGCCAATCCGCCTCGATCACCCGCGGAACCTTCCTCGACAGCTGGCAAGACGCTCACGGATTACTCTTCGTTGAGCGAGAGAAAGGTCGAATCGGTGGATTTGGCGCTACTCGCGCTGTCGGATCGCTTCGTCTTCTCAACTGGCTCGATGATGGGCGCCGCGGCCGGTGTCGAGACCTGGGGAAGTACTGCAGTGGCCTTGGTGGTTGTGGGCGATGATGGCGGAGACGAGTGGATCGGCGCGAGGTTCAGGAAGTTGGTTCCATCCGTCTGCGGCACGGCGGGGTCGCGGACAGGTGCGGACATGGTGAGGGCAGGGAGAGCGGGTTCGAATGTGAATCTCTCGAGGTTCTGACGTTCGGACTATTTGGCGATCGAATTGACTGGTCGGACGGAAGAAGGCCTGCTCGATGACGGCGTCGATGTCGGAGAAGCGGTCGCTGTTGACTTGGGCTCACTCAATTGCCAGATGAGCTTGAGCGTTTGGTAGTGCATGCTTATGGGGCGACGACAGGAGATGGGACTCCGATGCTCAGCCCTCTGTCTGGGCACGCCAGCGACCTTATACCAAGCTCAGGAGTAGCCATTACGAGCTGCCACAGCCCCAACTTCCTTGCTAGGACCCATCTAGAATGCTCGCTCGACCTATGAGCATGTCGTAACGATGTTTATTACCTGACTCTCCTTTGGCCCAGGAAACGTGGGCACGAAAATGAATCGGAGCCGGGCGTTCGTCATCGCGACGGAAGTGGCCAATTGGAGGGGGCAAAAACGCGCGGCGCGGCGGGAATAAGCACCCGCTCGTCGCAGCTGAGCATCTCGTGAGCTCTCCACCCCCGTTTCGACATCGATCGTGGGGACCGGTCGCGTGCGGCTATCGTCGGCAGTTCGTGGGGTTTGCGGAGAAAGATGTCCATCTGGGACGGCATTGGACGATCTTGCATTGAGTCCAGATTGTCGCGATGGACGTGCCGCGGGAAAGACGCGGACGCAAATCGAGCAGTCTTGTTGGACTGGCACAAGCGGCTTGTTGGACTGGCACAGGCGGCATACTGCTCAACAGCAAGGACGTGGACAATAGCCATCCTGGCCCTGGAGGGCTCAGACTTGCCTGTCTTCGAGCTGGAAGCTTCGAGGTACTCGCCCGGGCACTAGTGGTCTGGGCTTGGCTCTGGGCTTGGCCTCATCGTCACCTGGCTGGATAGCATTCGAGCAGTTGAGACGCTTTCGCCGCAGGCGTCGCAATTCGGCACTCATCTTGACATCCCCCTTCCGGCGGAGACACACGATTGTCAGTGCTGGCCGCGCAGGTGCTCCTCGAGGAACAAAGCGCAGCAGAGGCGATGTGGGAGACAAGGTCGTACCGCTTACGTGATGATCCACCATCATCGCAGTGACGGCGTCACACTTTCGCTAGAGGATGCTGACGTCGCTGTGATTTGCCTGGGGCCTTCGTAGAACCTGACCTCCTGCACGGAAGCCAGAGCTTGGCTTAAATAAGGCGCTAACGACGGCATGGGCCGTGCATTTGTGCGGCTCGTCTGCCTGCATTTCCTTTCGGCAGTTGGACCCTATGATCACCCATTTCTGCGGCCCCGGGTCACTCACCCACGCCCTAGGACTGACTTGTGTAAGCCATGGAGTACTGCGACTGGCCGGGGAGAGGTCCGATCCAGGCTTCACCGCTACACCCTCGTCCAACGGGCACGGTCACACATTCCTTAGTTGAACGTCAGGGTATTGACATGCTATCAGCGTAGGTTGGGCGCATCTCAGGATATGCGCGCCTTGAGATAACATCGTTCGCTTCCGGTATCGTTCACTGATACCTGCCGAGAACTACAGCGCACGGACGCAGGCGAGCGAGCATCTGGTGCCCAGCCGATTATCTTGCGCTACAGCTATCGGACGGTGATCTACTACTGTGTATCATCGGTCCCGTACATGCCATATCAGCTCCATCTATCGATCGTGGATGCTCTTCGAGACACTCTACCTCAACGGTCAGAGACTGTATCACGATGTTGGTTGCAGCGCCCTTGCATGCGAAGACCACGCATTCCTCCGCACACCAAGGATAGCGATGTCTAGTAATAACTGTCTCAGTGCTACCTTGCAGAAGACATAAAGCAGATGCAGCCACCTGACCCGAGACTAAAGATCACCTCTTAGAAGCCAGACAAACTCGCCCGCCCGCTGGTTAGCACAGCGATTTGAGTACTTACGAAGACCTTGCTTCAAGTAAGCATCCTTAAACCGTCATTCACATGAAGCAGCCTGACCATAGTGCACAGTAACCAAAGCAAGATGTGCACCACAACCACCCACAAATACAAGTGCGGCCATAACGTGATCGAACAACGGGCGTGCCTCCCCAAGAAAAGCAACGGCAGATGTACGGGCAAGTTGACGCAGGAAGCCAAGCATCCTCAGAAATGTCCCACTTGTGGTGGAGGGCCGTGATGTGAGCTTTTCGCGCCGCACAATCGGCAGATCTGCTGACGTCGACATCTTACAGGGTGCCGGTGTGTCTGATATGGTGATCACAATTTAGCCGGGCGAATGGGATCGATGGAATTTTCAAAAGCAACTTGCGGCTCTAGCACACAATGCTGCTTATAGACGGTCATGCCTCGCGGTGTTGGGGCTTCTGTGGAGGCAGGCTGATGGAAACCATTTGCGTTGTCGAGAGCGTCAGTATCGGTGTATTGGTTTTGGTTGCTTCTCCATTGGTCGATCCCCTGCGGCACACAGCAAGGGCAAGGGTCTCGAGGCGGTGTGTAGCGTGCGTATAATGGTGCCATCGCCATGCAAGTGAATTTTAGGCCTGCGGCGGCTGTCGGTCACATGGGCATGCAACCACGTGGCGACAAGGGACCTCTTGTCTCGGGATATGTCCCTCATCCGCTTCGGCACGCTAGCATAATTGAGGACAATGTGACGGCTCCGGGGGCTTCGGCGCAGCTGGTAGTGTCAAGAATCTTTCGCCTTTAATGCATGTAAGATATGGCCAGCTGCGACAAGACTGCAAGGAACAAATCCTTGGTTGGTATTACGCCAACGCTTGCGAAAAGCTCTCGATATGGCGGTGGCGATTGACAGAGAGAGGGCTGAAGTTGAAGTCGCCATTGAGGTGGCTGGCGGCCGCGGGAAGCGGGCGGGGCGGGAAGCCTGTTGCCAAGACCGAAGATTGACCTACGCTCTTGCTGCATTGCCGTCACAATCACAAGAAGACACCACTTGTCAAAAGCGACCCTGCTGTGGTGACTATCACATATCCATCGACGTCGCTCTCGGAGATGTGATGTCCGTCGTGATAGATTGGCGGACTCTCACCGAGGGGCCAGACGGTGCGCGGCTGGCGGAGACTATCAGAGCCTTCGTACACGACAGATTCCAGCAGATCCCTTTGCCGAAACTCATTAGATCAGTGAAATGCCACGACTTCAGCTTCGGGACTGTGGCTCCGGAAGTGGAACTAAAAGACATCTGCGATCCGCTTCCCGACTTCTACGAGACTGGAGAAGGAAGCGAGGCAGCTTCCGCCCTCAACGATGATCAACAGGGTGAGAAGATTGCCGAGCAATCTACTCATGCATCCAGACGACCGCGGCCACTTTCACACATCGCTGCGACAGACAGAGCTGAAAGTCCGACAATGTCTCTCGGAACAACGACCCCTGGGATCATGGGGGCTACATCCAATCGCGGCTACTTTCACCTCCCACTCCCGGCTGGGTTGTCCGGCACAAACACGCCTCTCGCAGCTGTCGCAGGGGCTCACTATTCTCATGGTGGGCAGCTGCAGCCACCATCGCATCTGAGCGAGCATCACCATGCAGACTCGTTCAGCTCCAACTCTCCGCCCCCAACCTCGCCGCATGAGTCTCGACCAGCATCTCGCGACCCCAGCAGCTACTTTGACCACCGTCATGCTTCCGTCGGATCCGAAGCCATTTCTGATGTCGATGGCGCACATACGCCACCCGAGGATGCTGGCCATGATGTGGCCCCGGAGGACCTGCAAGTCGTGTGCCACGTTACATACAATGGCGATATCAAGCTTTCTCTCACCGCCGAGGTTTTCCTGGACTATCCGATGCCGAGCTTCGTGGGCATTCCGTTGAAACTCAACATCACAGGCCTGACGTTCGATGGAGTCGGGATCTTAGCCTACATCAAGAAGCGGGCTCATCTGTGCTTTCTGGCACCTGATGATGCAGAGGCCCTCGTCGGCGGTGACACCTTGCTGGGATCGCTTGGCCAAGATGGAGAGAAGCCGAGGCGGGTAGGAGCGCTGTTGGAAGACATCAAGATCGAGAGCGAGATGGGAGAGACGGACAGCGGGAGGCAGGTGCTGAAGAACGTGGGCAAGATTGAAAAATTCGTGTTGGAGCAAGTTCAACGGATCTTTGAAGACGAATTCGTCTACCCTAGTTTCTGGACGTTCTTAGTATGAGGCACCAATCCTCAGGGCACCATAGCATGCTATCCGCCGCTCTCGCTGAAGCCTTCGATACTCTCTCTTCACCGGGGAGCGATGAGAATGGCAAGTCATCACCAGATTCGGTGCAGAATGCACAGCATACTGTCCGGCGCGCAGAGCTCCGGTCACCGCCAGCCACCAGCATCTTGTCTACGGAAGCTAACCTCATGAAATCTGCCACCGAAGCGGTCTGATCTGGCAACGGTCACACATGGCCTGAGCCATCTACCCAGAAACCTTGCGCGAGCCAATCGGACACCTGCAGCGGTTCTTTCAATCTGCAGGTCTTTGACGGCTCTGTTGTGTAACCACACTACGGATAGCTGCACCGCAGGTCGAGCCGCTGCGCGGCTCCTTGCATGTAACTGGGCGAAAGTCAACTTCACGTCAACACAGACGGAACCTGGCAGTGACCCTCACCGCACAGTATCCGTGCCCGCCGAGCGTAAGATGCCTGGATGTGTTCGGGGATTTTTGTACTACGTTGCGTGGTACACAAGCCGACCACCGCCAGTAATGCATAGTAATCGCACCACACAGAACTGATACTTGGCGCCAGTGATCGGACCACTCGCTGACCTGCTTCTCCGATTTCGTGAGTAAAAGGTGCCGAAGGACCATCCGCAACGCTCAGGTTGCCGCTGAGAGCGTAGTACAAGGGTGTCGCCGGAAGCTGAGAACAGGCGTTGACATTTGTACAGCGGGGCACAAGCGTATCACGAAGGTCAAGTGCGTACAAGCGGTACACTTATATGGACGTCGCCTATGGTGGTGTACTGAGCAGCTCGGTCAAGTCTCAAACCACGAGCCATTGCCGGCAACTCTTTCATGCCCTCTCAGCCTCAAGGCAGTATCTTACTCCCCAACCCCTCCACAGCCCTATACGGCGCCAAAGGAATCGATATCTCGCCCGAATAACCAACGTCACCTTCCGCTTGCTGCAACTTCGCTGCAACCTTCCCGACCAACTTCGCAATCCACCGATCATTCACCATGCTGCCCACCAGCGCCTTCTTCATCCCTCTCTGCGTCGTCGTCCCGATGTCCTTGGCAATCTCCTTGATACTGTGACCTGTGACCGAGCCTTCCTTGAGGCCTTGTTTGATATTCCGAGCTATCGAGCGGAAATTGGTATTGACGCTGCGTTCGCTGCCGATCGATGTCGCGGAGGCGACGGAGGCGTCATCTGATGCTGGGAGCGTGGGGGATGTCGGTGAAGAATTCACTGGCGTGTCCAGCCCAGTGTTCGCGACGTCGACTTCTTTCTCGATCTCGATGATCTTTGTCGCCTTCACCAGCGCGGCCACAAAGTTGAGCAGTGACTGGTCCAAGGCAGCTGGAAGGCTGGCATGGACGCTGAGCCTGAGACTCGTCTCGTCTCTCTGTGCCTTCTCGAGGACGTGCTCGGCCCTCTTCCTGTTCGGGAGGCCGTCGGCTTCTTGGACGTCTCCCTCGAGCTGCAGTTCCTCGTAGTCCGTCACCTTGTCCGGAACGAGATGCTCGTGGTGAGGCAAGAGGTAAGATGGCAGGGTTACCCTCGCATGTGCGCCTCCGAGTCGGACGACTCGCTCTGATGTACCCATCTCGGGCATTGTGCGGTATACCATGACGTCGTTGAACTCGAGATAGGCTGAGATGTCGTACGTCGCGCTGAGTGGCACTTGACCAGTGCCATCAATGCCGCCTAGTTGCAGGCAGAAATTGGCATCTGCTAGCCAGTGCTTGATCCTCCGTTCGAGTCGTCTGATCTCAGAATTGTCTGTCGCATAGTGCTTGAAGACCTGTTGCTGTAGCATGTGTGCGGTGAATTGCCCCGAGCCAGCTACGTTGATCGACTTGATGCTGACGGCGTGGAAGTAGCTCACTGCTGCCAGCAGCAGCCGATAGAGGAAGGGCATTCGCTGCATGAAGCGCCGGATATGGGGCGGCGCAAGTCGCTGTAAGGTGGTCACTCGCACCGATCTTGAAGGTGGATGAGCAATGCTGGGCATGTTCCGCATCTCAGCACAGACAGCTGCCCGAGTATCTTTGCTGTCCACCAGGAACTCAGCCTCGGGTCCAGCCTTGGATTTGAGCTTCGCCTTCGCCTCATAGACCACGCTGCTGATTTTGATCTCCTGCAGCATTGCTAGGTACTGCTTCTCCGCCTCGTCCTCGTCAGGAGACAGCGCTTTGATGGAGTCAAAGCCTGCCTTGGCGGAAGAGTCCCTCATGAGAACATTCCCAGATAATGACTCTAGCAGCTTCGGGCGCCGGCCGTACCCTTCGGCTCCTAGAGTCGCAGCGCGCAGCAACGGCGTCTCTCCAAGCACCGAGATATCGTCATCGGCAGTGTCACCCTGATCGTCCAGATCGCCGAAGAATAACTCCGGCTTGCCACCCTTTACGCTGCCGTATACATGACCGACCTCCACCCTCCTGAACAGCGGGATCCGTACCTCCTCCGCACACATCGCCAACTCAATCTCATCCGCAAGCTTCAACCCCAGTTCGATCCCATGCGCCACCACCGTGAGACTCGATAGCGAGATCGAAATCCCCCGGATAACAAACAACCCGTCCAGATCCGTATCGATCTCCAGCGCAGGCAAATTAAACAGCGCAATCTTGTCCCTGGTGAAATGCAACTGCTTCAATACCTGCCTCAGCCGCTTCCGCACAGATCTCGACACAGGGTCGAACTGAATCACGCAAGTGATCCCGATGAAGGGGTAGCATCCCGCCGCGAACGCCGCGTAGAAGAGCCATGAGGTCGAGCTGATGGCGTAGAGGAGGTTGAAAGTTACAAGGAGAGTCCAGAGGGGGAGGTCTGGGAAGATGCGACGGGAGACGTGGTCGCCGTAGAGGATTAGTAGGGACTCGATCGCGGCTCCGGAAGCGAGCCAACGACGCGCCCAGCCTGTTGTCGTGATGAGGGTGAGGGCGATGGCGAAGCAAGTCAGGAGCACAGGCGAGCTAAGTGCGCCTGTCCTGTTGAAACGCCCGCCGTGTCGCGAAGGCTCATTGCTGCCCATAGCCTCGCTCAATTGCGCCGGAGTTGACGGCCGGATCTCTGGATGTTTGGGCTGGTGTTTGGTCGTTCAAAAGCTTGTTTCAACCTTCCTTTATCGCATCACCTCGAGTCTGTTGCCGGACACTCAATATGCCCATGACGTGAAGCCAGCCCACGCTTTACCGAGAAGTCGGTCGTAGCTACCAGCTAACATGTTCCTGTCAAGGCACGCGGGCGTTCCTGCATGTTCGTGGCTTGCAGAATGCGAAGACTATGACGTCGGAATGGAGGACTCCAGGAACAAACATTCTTTCGGTGTATCTCGACACCCTGATTTACTACGTCGCAGATACACACACCCTTCGTATAAATTTTGAAAATTGCAATGCCGCGGCAGGCTGTACCTTTGGCAAGGCGAAAAGGAGAT
>DAHZQE010000505.1:0-5974 GCA_027409005.1 Ferrimicrobium sp.
AGGACAAGGCTTGAAGCTCTTCTCGTCCAGATCGAACTCCTCGACGCACAGCGGACACGTCTCCTCCTCATCGTCGTCGATAAACTGGTCTTGCTGTGTGCGTGACATCTTGTGGTCAATATCCGTGGGGCGTGGTGGAGATGTTGTGGTGATGGCGTCGCTGGCGGTGGCGCGCAAGAAGGTGGGAGTGGAAGAGGCGCCGTGTGAACGAGGGAAGCCAGCTTGAGTGGTGATTATGGGATATTATACAAGACGGGTGGCGGAGGTGTTATGTTGATGGAGTTGTGAGGTGAAGGAAGGCGATGTCGTTGGTGGGGAGTTGATGGCTGGGTGATGGGAGTGACGTTCACAAAAGCAGCAAGGGCGATGGGCAGTTGCTGCTTCCGCGCAAGATGCAGATGCAGGAGAAGGCGAAGCTGCGTCGGTCCGCTTGAAATTCGGCAAAACGGCGCCTCCCGCCCTCGTCATGCATCTCCAGCTTCACCCATGGAATCCGCGTGTACGAGCCTGCCATTGAGCCTCAGTCCAACAATTCACGCAACATGGCGGCTCGATCAATCGCCCGGCCGCTCCGGTCAGCGTTCGCTGTGGCAGCGAGGGAGGGTGGATATGGCTCGGTGGCAACACGGAGGAGCTTCGCGACAGGCGCCGCGCGGTGGAGGACTCAAGACATGAGCAAGGCGGAAAAGGGCAGCGTGCCTGTCAGCGACTTGAGCGACCTACCGAATATGCGAAAAGCTCAAAGAGGGCCAGTCGGTGCTATTCATGCGCCTATTGTGAACCCCGCCGGTACGACACACGAGTGAAGAAGGATTGAAGCCATTGCTAAGCCAGAGCACAGATAAGTACGAGAACATGGGCAAAGACCTCCACCAATATGGCCAATATCTCCTCTCCTGCATGCCTAAATACATCCAGCAGTACGCGCATCCGAGAGTCACTCAACAAACCGCAATATACTCACATGTTTCACAGATTCTCCGTCTGGAAGGACGAGCTCACAATCTACATCTCCCCATCCGGCGTCATTCCCGTCTTCACATTCCTCAAAAATCACACTGCCGCCGAATTCACCTCGGTGATGGATATCACCGCCGTTGACTTCCCCACCCGCGCCAACCGCTTCGAAATCGTCTACAATCTGCTCTCCGTACGCCACAACTCGCGCATCCGCGTGAAGACCTACGCCGATGAAGCCTCGCCCGTGCCATCCATCTGCTCGCTCTACGACGGAGCGAACTGGTACGAGCGTGAGGTCTACGACCTGTTCGGGGTCTTCTTTACGGGTCACCCGGATTTGAGGCGCATTATGACGGATTATGGGTTTGATGGACATCCGCTACGCAAGGACTTCCCTATGACAGGGTACACGGAGATCCGGTATGATGAGGAGAAAAAGCGGATCGTGGTGGAGCCGCTCGAGATGACGCAGGCGTTTAGGAATTTCGAGGGAGGGACGAGTGCGTGGGAGCAAGTGGGGCCGGGACATGATAGGAAGCCGGAAACTTTCAAGTTGCCCACGCCTAAGCCGGAGCCGAAGAAGGAGGAAGAAAAGAAGAAGTAAGGAGCGGTTGACAGGGGAGAGAAACGCGCATTGTATAGTTATAGAAGTGTACATACGCAAGGTGGAAGGCATGCCGTATTCGAGTAGCAATGTGTCAGTGCTACAAACAAACCGCAAGCCTGAGCATTCTTTCCACTCCTATACGAACAATGCCGCCGTGGCCTGAATGTCCAGCCATGTCGTTTCCAAGCAACCCATGTCCCTCTCCAGCAGCACCTTCCTTATTCAGGCAAGCGCCATCCACAAGCCTTCGGCCTCTCCCGAGTCCAGATCACCGAACATGGCATCATCTCACATTGGAAGTTCTGGCGAAACGTCGAGTCAACCTCGCTTCACCACCGTCTCAGCTCAAGAATACCTGGTCAGTGGCCCATGTACAATTGAATATTCGTCATGGCGCGCACAACTTCGGGCAATCTACAAGAAGTCGAGCCGCAGCCCATCTCCGACCCCAATGAGGAAGCAATAGCAGACGAGCAGACACCCCTACTCTCCAACGGCCACGCAAATGGCGCCGTATCTCCTAAACACTATCGTAGGGAGTCAGTCCCGGCAGAGGCAGCAAGCCTGGACGCCCAGCTCGAAGCCCTCGCCGAACGTGAGAGGCGCGAGTACTCCGCCAACGCCACACCCATTGCGGACGAACCGTCTACCGGCCGTGTGCTGATGACGATGAGTGCGTTGTGGTTAAGTACCATCTTCGCCGCGCTGGACTCGACGATCGTCGCTACACTTTCTGGACCTATTACCGCAGAGTTTAAATCGGGCACGCTTTTTTCCTGGATTGCTAGTGGATATATCATCGCCAATGCTGCTTGTCAGCCTTTGTCCGGTAAGCTTACGGATATCTACGGCCGACGCGCGGGATTGGTTTTTGCGACGACTTTCTTCGCCGCAGGCACTTTGATCTGCGGTCTGGCCACGGAGGGATGGGTGATCATCGTTGGGCGCGTCGTAGCTGGCATGGGAGGCGGCTGCATCAACACGATCTCTACTTTTGTTGGCTCGGATCTTGTCCCTTTACGCAAACGCGGCGTCTGGCAGGGAATGAGCAATATCGTCTTTGGTACCGGGATGGGGCTGGGTGGAGTCTTTGGCGGAGCGATACATGACCATATCGGATGGCGGTGGGCATTTTACATCCAGGTGCCGTTCATTCTCGTAGCCGGAGTCGCTGGCTACTTGACAATCCATGTACCCGTCAAAGAGACGGAAGGAAACCGAATCCGACGAGTTGACTTCCTCGGCGCTCTCACACTGGTCACGGCACTGGTCCTGTGTCTTCTAGGACTGAACAGCGGAGGGAATATTGTTCCATGGAACCATCCGCTAGTGTATGGAAGTCTGGTCGCGAGCTTCGTCTGCCTCCTCCTCTTCATCTACATTGAAGACAAAGTCGCGCCCGAACCCATCATTCCCATCCGCCTTCTCGGAAACCGCAGCGTCATGGCTGCTTGTCTCACCCTCTGGTTCATGACTATGGCTGTCTACGCCCTAATATACTACGGACCCATCTACTTCCAAGTCGTGCGCGGCGTCACTCCTACCCGCGCTGGAACGTTGTTCATCCCTCAGTCGGTCGGGACGGCTGTGGGTTCCTTTGGATCTGGACTCATCATGCGCGCGACGGGAAAGTATAAGCTCTTGAATATTGCTATGCAAATCTTGGGACTAGCTGCGTGTTCTCTCATTCTGGCGACATTCAATCTGACCGTTGCGGAGGCGCCGCCGTTTATTTACCTTTTCATGGAAGGAACGGCGTATGGGGCAACGCTGACGGTGACGCTCATCGCTCTCATATCTGCAGTGGATCACAAATATCAGGCTGTGATTACCAGTGCATCCTATGCCTTCCGATCGACCGGCTCATCCATCGGTATCACCATCGCCTCGGCGGTATTTCAGAATATCCTGAACAGGCGGCTGCATGACCGGTTTGGCGGCTTGCCCGGAGCGGAAGAGGAGATTGGGCGGATTAGAGACTCGGTGGAAGAGATCAAAATCGTGCCGGACGGATGGCGCGAAGGCGTGCTGGCGTGTTACGTCGAAGCGCTTAGGGGCGTGTGGACGGTGGTACTCGGCTTCTCGATTCTAGGTGCGATCGCAAGTCTGTTCATTAGGCAGCACGTGTTGTACAAGAATCTGGAGAGGAATCAATAGAGAATGGGAATGGGAAGAAGGTATTTGGCCATGTGTTCAAGAATGGGCTTATGCAGCGATGTCCCTCATCTTCTGCATCTGCGCTAAATCTGTTCCACCACATTTATGTACAACAGCCTCGACGACCTCATCCTGCACTACCGTTTCCGGCCGGGGTCAAGATTGGACAGAAGATTAGCGACGGCAAAGTGTATCAAACCCAGCAAAGGAAGCATTGTGCACGGCATCATCTCCGTCTCACGTCCCTGCTCCAATCTTACTGCATGACCGCCAACGCAGACCGCCAAATCCAGATCCTTGCTGCCCTGTACGCTCGACGCTGGACCGCCTGCTACCTCCGGGCTAACCCTCTGCTGAAGCACTACAACCGCCATCCTGGCCATGCAGAGCGTATCGTGCTCGTTCGCGTCTCCACACAACCCAAAGCATTTGACAGAATCTCAGACCTGCCACTCACAAGAAACGCAACAAACGGAGGTCAAGCATCCTTGTCTTGCCAAGTCTGACTCTAATCTCGTAGCTCGTTCTCGGAGCTTAGCAAACAACATACTATCACCAAAGCCCAACTTTCGCAGTCCAGGGACACCGCATCCCGATCGCCTTGACCTACGGACTCACCTCCCGCACGGCCTGGTACGCCAGACAGAGACGATCGTACATCTCGTGACAAGGAGGGAACGTTCCACGCGAGACACGCACGTAACCCTCGGTCCGGATCAGGATGGCTGCGCGGCGAATAGGCGTGCTGAGGAAGGCGTCGATGCATGTACAGTGAATCAGGGGCCGAATGCCGGTAATTGGGGATGCTGGTGAGGACTGGGGTAGCATTGTGCAAAGCTGTCAGCAGAAGCCGTGGCGCGGCAGAGAAGAGTCTGGCGATGGACTGCGAGGGGCCGGAGATCGGTGGAGTCGGAGAGGACAACGAGGAGCATGGCATTAGGGTGCTGGAGCCGGCGTAGTCAAAGGAGAGTGATTGGGACTCACAGGGAATAAGAGAGAAGTCATGATCGCTGTCCTCGTGGATGTCAATACTGCGGTGCGCGACAGGCAGAGGGCGAAAGTGCTTTGAGGAACTTTTGCTGTGGGGTTTGGCCGAATTGGATCGGACCTATGAGCAAGTTGTGTGAGACCAATCGCTGCGCACGAGACCGAATGAACATTGAGCATTTGCAGACGTTCACATGTGACAGCATGACTGATTGGACTTACGCAGCTCTCTGGAGTCCACAAGCGGACGTCGATATCATCCATTCCTTCAGTAGATACTGCCATCTGTACAGTCTCCCGCACAGCGCATATATACCTTACACCATCCTCCTTCTAAATGTGCTCGTTCACCGCAGCGGCTTGACACCCTTATGTATAGCCGCAATCCCAAAACTCAAATCCTCCCACCCCGCTCCCTCCTCCTCACCTCCCGGCACCATAAATCCAGCCTCCCCAATCATCCCCTTGAACTCCTCTTGGCTCGGAAACCGCTCAATGCTCTCCACCAGGTACTGGTAACTGTCGCGATCGGCCGCGACCACCTGACCGATCAATGGAATCGCCCCAAAGCTCCAGCGCTTATACACCGCGTTGAATAGAGGATTCGAGAGTCGAGGAGTGAATTCCAGACAAGCGAATACGCCGCCCGGTTTCAGGACGCGGAAAGCTTCGCGCAACGCGGCATCTTTATGCGTGAAGTTCCTGATCCCAAAAGCGACGGTATAAAGATCGATGCTGTTACTCTCGATGGCTGAGAGGTCCTCCGCATTCGCCTCCAAAAAGCTCACTCTTCCCGCTGCACTGTATGGCGAAGCGCTGAACCTCTTCTTTCCCTCGGCCAGCATATCCGGGTTGATGTCACTCACAATCACGCTCGTACTCCTATCCCCGTTGATCTCCGTAGCGTGGTCTAGGAGTCGGAAAGCGATGTCCCCGGTCCCGCCCGCGATGTCGAGGATTTTCTGGCCTGAGGCAGGATGCGGGGAGGAGAGGGGAGAGATGCCCGGGTTGAGGGAGCGGACGAAGTGGTCTTTCCAGAGGCGGTGGATGCCGAGGGACATCAGGTCGTTCATGGTGTCGTAGGAGGAGGCGACGGAGGTGAAGACATTGGCCACTGCGGGGACATGATCGTCAGACGATGTGTAAGTATATCACGGCAGACTGGTGGGTACCTCTTGAGGCTTTCTGCTCTTCGGCCACGGTTTGGAAGCCAAAGTGCGTGGTCCGTCCATCTTGGGTGCTGGGCTGCTGCTGCTGCTGCTG
>DAHZQE010000524.1:0-2030 GCA_027409005.1 Ferrimicrobium sp.
CCAGTGCATTCGGTGTTGTCGTTACCACCTCCTCAGACCATGAGACCCAAAGGCAACGGGGATCATGAGATGGAAAATAGGCCTACTATCTGCTATTACGACAACCGTCGGAGTCCAGTTTTGACTTCACGTTAGGCAAGACAGGCCTTGACTCGATACGTGGTGTCGATCGGCACTCACGAATAACAGCTAAGATAATTGCGCTCGAGCCAGATAGTCCTGTACGATCGTTGACGTTCGGATGTGGCGAGGACCTACGCGCCAACTACTCCAGATGCGGTTGCCAAGGGGCACATTTCTGTCTTCACACCCATTATCCATGGTCACACAACGATGTAAAATATTATATGATTTATATCGTGAAGGCAGCGGTGGCTCATGCATACTCAGAACGCAGGCGCTCCCATCATGTGTCTGCTGTCTAGTCGCGTGCAGGACCGAGCGCGATCGCTTTTTCCAAGTGAAGTGCGCTCGAGGAATTGCCATCTTGGATTTAGGGACGTCGTCCCACTTAGATGAACGAGGCGTTCTGCTTTTCGGTGGTAGTGGTGGCGAAGGGCGACTCTATTGGAAGGCCTCTGGATCTTCGACGGTGGGAACTGCTAGGAACTTCGTCGATCGAGTCGTCTTCTTCGTTGGTAAAGACGACCATGAATATTTCGACGATACTTGGTTTCTGGTCCTTGGCGAATGAATCCGCTGAGGGCTGCGAGGGCCGTGAGGTGATCAGTCGCGAACATCCGAGCCGGTATTCGCGGCTAAATACTTCAGTAGATCGCACAGTTCGTTTCTGCACAGAGGGGAGAAGGGGACGTCTCTAGTCGTCATCGGTCTCAATACTACAGGGGCAGACATCAACGGTCGCGACCTCGACCCGGCGCAAGCCAACTTGTCTTGGCCTCGATCTCCGATCCTGGAAGAACGCTGATCGTTGCACTCGCTATCTACTTGTAAAGCAGGATCACCTCCGCCACCGTCAAGCGATCGAAGAAGGCTAACCGATCGCCTCCGGAGTGATCGAAGATGCGTGTCGTCATCTCGTAAAGGATCGCCTTGATTTGACCGGTGCCCGTTGGGAACTCAACGGAGCGGAGGCGATAATGAAGCTACGCACCTTACCCAGCAACGGCCACTTCGACGAGTACTAGAGCTTTTATCTCGACAGAGAACGCCACCCAGTGCACGAGGCTCGCTTCGTGTATGCAACAATCGCCCTGGTTGCAAGAAGTCCCTCTACGGGAGCCGCACCCATTTAAATTCCTAGACGATTGCGATATCGTTGTCCAAGAGTTTGCAGTTACGAACCGTACATTTGAGCGGCTTACTATCCTGTTGTGCGGCTAACCTAGGGCGATCCATTCGGGCACAACGTTTCCAGGCGCCCGAGATGTGAGTTCAGCACTCGCCTCACCCAATTGACCCGGAAATCTATTTCTGACATCAACTCCGCCTGTCTCAATCAGCTGATGCGATTACTCCTCTAGACTGGTCTTATGCCATTGTCAGGTGAATATGAACCGAGCACCCAAGAGTGGGTTCGCAATCAGGTAGATCTCTACGAACGTACGAATGGTCAACAGGGTGGAACACTGTCAGACACGGGGCTGCCCGTTATAATTCTGTGGACGTTGGGCGCAAAAACGGGGAAGTTACGAAAGACACCCTTGATGAGGGTTGAGCATGAAGGTGAATATGCCTTGATAGCCTCCAAGGGTGGCGCACCAGAACATCCTTTTTGGTACTACAATCTGGTTGCCCATCCAGACAAGGTCACTATTCATGACAGAGACATTTTGATGGATGCGATTGTTCGAGAGGTCGAGGGAGCGGAGCGCGTACTGTGGTGGGATCGGGCAGTCGCCGCCTTTACTCCTTATGCTGAATACCAAACAAAGACCTCCCGCCACATTCCAGTCTTTGTTGCCAAGGCGGTATCGTAGGCGCCAACACCAAGATATCAGTCTGACTGGACCTGCTCGCAATTGGGGATACAGCAGGTGGACAGCCGGGGACTGAAAGCGCCTGGAGAG
>DAHZQE010000006.1:0-5918 GCA_027409005.1 Ferrimicrobium sp.
TTTAGCAATTCTCAAGGTCCACACTGCATTCCGGAATGCTTAAGAGTGAGCTTCAAAGGCGCGAGAAGGCTGAATATGATGAGCGGTGTCGACTGAGTCAGCAGCCGTCACGTGTACATCCGAGCCCGTTGACTGGCGCCCTTTCACTCCATCAATATGGGCGCGCCAGGTCCTCGTCCGATCACCGCCCAATCAAAATCTTCCGCTAGCAACAACCGCACCGGCGGCGGTGTCTTCCGCCGCAAAGACGCGCACCCCGACACTGTTGAACCCGAGCTCGAGAACGGCCAAGACAACAACCATGGCCACGGCCGCCACGGATCAGAAGAGAAGGGTCTCCCGCGCTACAACAGTCAAGGCCAGCAAGTTAACCACCAAGGCCACCCCATAACCCATGGCATCGAACCCGATGGCGAGAGCGGACGAGCCTGGTTCCACCCCTGGCACTTCGTACGTATTTGCTGGCGAAGCTCGGCCACCGCATCCAAACTCACCAACGTCCTATGGCCCTTCACGATCGCGGCAATGGTCATGCACTTCGCGTACCCACAACACCAAATGTGGGTGTTCATCACGGCTTACCTCGGCATGGTGCCGGCGGCGAATCTGGTCGGCTTCGGTGGCCAGGAGCTGGCGAGGAAGCTTCCGAAAGTCGCTGGTGTCATTCTCGAGACAACCTTTGGCAGCGTGGTCGAGATCATCCTGTTCATGCTGCTGGTCACGCGAGACAGAAACAACTTCTCTGTCATTCGCGCCGCGATCCTGGGCAGCATTCTGGCGAATCTGCTCTTCTGCTTGGGCATGTGCTTCTTCGTCGGCGGCATCTTCCACCCTCAGCAGACCTTTCACGAGGCCATCAGCGAGGTTGGTAGTAATCTTATGCTCGTCGCGGCGGGTAGGCCACACCGCTATCTCCTCCTAATAACGTCACTGTGCTGACATCTTGCTAGTCGGCCTGATAATCCCAACAATTTACTATCAATCCGTCCAGGGCGTTGGGAACACCAGAGTCCAGCTCACCACTGTAGAGATGGACGCCCGAGCCCTCACCATCTCCCGTGCCGCCGCCATCATTCTCCTCGTCGCCTTCTGCATCTACGTGTGGTTTCAGGCTAGAAGCCATCACGGGCTCTACGCCGACATTCTCGAAGCGGACGAGGAGCGCGACCACGATCGGCACAAGGATCTCGCAAAGCCGAAGTTGACGTTCACGGAAAGCATCCTTGCCGTTCTCATCGCGCTGACCTTCGTCGCGTTCATGGCCGCGTTCTTGGTTGAGGAGATCGACTTCATGGTCAATGAGCGTGGGGTCTCGGATCTGTTCATTGGGCTGATCTTGATTCCGCTCGTGGAAAAGGTGGCAGAGCATCTGACGGCTGTGGATGAGGCGTACGACAATCAGATGAACTTCGCGCTGAGCCACGTGCTGGGCGCGAGTATCCAGACGGCCCTACTGAACACGCCGCTCGTGGTGCTTGTCGGATGGGGACTCGGCAAACCGATGACGCTCAACTTCGAGGTCTTCGACGCCGTCGTGCTGATCCTGGCCATCATCGTGGTGAGTACCGACGCGTCTTCATTGAATCCTGACCCTTGCTAATGCGGCAATCCAGGTTGGCAACTTCCTTAGAGACGAGAAATCCGACTACCTCGAAGGCGCCCTCTGCTTCTTCGTCTACGTTCTGGTGGCGGTGACGGCATGGTACTATCCCAATCCAGTGAAGGAGTCTTCCGGGACCGGTCAGGCTAGCACGAATGCCGCGCGGGCGGTGACGGGTATTGCGATGAATGCGATGGGAATCTAATGACAGGGATCGTGCATAAGAGGCATAGATGCACAAAAGTGTTTCTGGAAGTTGGTCATGTTCTGGGATGTCAGGAAAGCGAGGCGTTGACAGACTCTAGCGGCATTTCGAAGCTTGAAGGCAAGCTGCATGTATCACTACACGCCGCCATTGCTTATGACGATCAAGGCTCGCACTGAAGCTCGATTCACTTGCTACTCACTACGGCTTGTCGGCTGTGCCTCGCAATCCTCTACGTTTGACAGGCCGAAGTGGAAGCTTGACGCTCGACAAGCTTCCTTTGACGTCACCCCAAGCTTCGGACGCGCAATGGCACAGTATCACCGAACTGACAAGCTCCTGTATGGTACGAGAAAGGGCATTGCTTGAATCATGTCTCGGAGCTCCGCCCTTGCCTACTGCGCGGGATCGCATATAAGTTGGCTTCTCAGCCGCATTCAATGCGTCTCATTGCTCGCAGCGGTCCGATGTGGCGTCTCTCGCGCCTTCGCGCGCTTGTTGTCCGACGGGAATGTTGGCTGGGTGATGTCGAGATCATTGGCGACTGAGTGCAGCGGGTTGCCATCAATTCTTCCTGCGATGAGTTGGAAGGACGGTGGGTACTGGATGCGGGCTGCGAGAAGATTGCGAAAGAGTTCAAGGCTGGGGGCGAAATGCCGAAGAAGATCATCACGTTGCTCGATCGCCCAGAGAGTTTAAAAAGGCAGATAAACGGGCCTTCTTGGTGATCATCCTCGATCCGTTCGACGTGCATGGTATCGCCATTGGGGAAAAAATGACTGTCACAACGTTCCGAGAAGTATAGCAGCCTTTGTACGACCGCGGCGCTTCCGTGGAGCTCAAGTCGGACGAGCAAGACGAGTCAGTGCTGCTGAAAAGCACCAGTGATCGTGAGATGGCATGAGGATCTGTTGCGCGGATTGCGGACAGCGGTAGACCACAGTCTCGGCATTGCGGATACGCTGGCAGCTCAGTCAATGGCTTCCTCGATCTTTTTCGCGATCAGTTCTGCCATCTTCCTCCCGCCTTGCGCACTCGGCTCAACCCTCGCCGTGTAATCCTTAGCTTCCTTCCCATCCATCGCCTCAAAGAGCGCACAAGGCACGACTTTCGTGCCCTCAATCTCCACCTTCGCAGTAGCCTGCTCATACATTTTCTTGATCGCTTCTCGCAGCTGCGCCGGATCACGGTTATAGCCTAGCATCTTCAGCTGCGGCTCGGCCCAGCTTTCCTGTGGTGCAGCAGGGTTGTGTTCGAGTGGGAAGTAAATCATGCAGAGGATGACCGCTTTTGGTTTCGTCTCCGATATCAGACGACTGATGTAGGATTTCATCTGGTCGTGAAACATCGTCTTGAAGTAGGAGAGGGACGACGCAGAACCGTTCTTTATGTGCCGAAAAGGCGTGAGCCAAGCTAAATGGAACACATGCCTCATGGTGCTTATGGTCGGAGAGAGCGCAATATCGTTAGCGCCCACGGAAACGACCAGTATATCGTCCGCACCAATGTTATCGCGAATAAATTCATCATGAGGCAGCAACTTGTCGTCCCGGTGGCGGAGGAGGCTGGCTTCGACTGCGGCGTTGAGTACGGTCGCCTTCTTACCAAGGATATGGTTAAGCCAGAATGCGACGTCAGGCTTAGGTCTCGGTGGCTGGAGGAATGCTTGATAGATCTCAGGTACGTCTGTTGGGAGAGGCTCGCCGCCAGGCCCTGCGCTCGGCACCCATGCTTTGTTATCTAGCGAGGAGTCGCCGGCAAAGTAGACGATAGGTCGCTCAAGAGACGCATCTCTAATAAGAGCTAGAGCAGTCTTCAGATCCTCCAGTGGATGCCCAGCCCATTCAACATAGAAGCGAGAAGCGTTAATCTTGCTAGGAGGCGTGGCTGGAGGCATGGTGGGTTGCAAACGGCTTTCAGCATGCTTTGCTGCCGCACTTGTTTGTATCAACGGACTGGCACCACAGGCAGACTGACATCTTGCGCACTGTGAAGAGAAAGGGCGGTGATCGGACGAGGACCTGGCGCGCCCATATTGATGGAGTGAAAGGGCGCCAGTCAACGGGCTCGGATGTACACGTGACGGCTGCTGACTCAGTCGACACCGCTCATCATATTCAGCCTTGCGCGCCACAATCTCGCCGGTCTGTTAAGTACATATACAGCGGAAGGTCAATCAGTATATTCATTAGCTTCTGACCATTACTCTACTGTCCCGGTTATCGCCTTCCAGGCTCAAGAGGCTAATTCCAACTTCTTTTCACCACCTAGAGCTTGCCTTCAGCGGCCTCCTCTCTCGATAACGGTTTGGAAGAAGTCCATATATTCGGAAAACGAGCGTTTGACTGAGTGAAGTTTAGCAATTCTCAAGGTCCACACTGCATTCCGGAATGCTTAAGAGTGAGCTTCAAAGGCGCGAGAAGGCCACATACAGTTGCGGGTGAATTATCTTTGCGACCTGTTTACATGCTGAAGTCCAAACAACTGTCCAGCAGTCAGTAAGATTACAATACGACTAGGTCCTGATCACTTGAAGCGAGCGCGATACTTGGTAATAGCAATTGAATGGTGGCCTTGTGGTCAGTACAGAGTTGCCGGTTGCCGCGACTTATCATCATTGTCAAAGCGAGCACAAAGTCAGCGGCCACCGTGATAATGTCAGAAATGGAAAGATGAGATGAAATACCATGCCGTAGCCGCGATGACGTCGACACCGTCTTCGTAGATACTCTTCAGCGTCTCCCGCAGGAATTAATAATCTGAGTCACGAATATCAGTCAGCCACTCGTCCTTCATGCAAGAGTAGCCTTCGAGCGCATGTCCTCCATCCTCTCCAAGTCGTAGAACTAATAATTTCATTCTGCTCAGGTCGTACAATCGATGGAAGACAGGCTTGCTCCACTCCGCCCATGGCTTGAAGCCAAGATCGGATGTCAAGATGCCGATTGGGTGGAAAGTATCCCACACGTTGCCAAGTTGCTGTCGCGCATACGGTCGCGCAATGTAAGCATAGGCGTACAAAGCCTGGCCCATGAGCTAGCCGTCCTGCTGCACGTTGGTATTGACGCCACATATTGGGTAGTACGGATTGGAAGGGTCCGCAGCGCAAGCGTCAATGTCGCCCGGTGGCGTTGAGGCGTACTACGCGGTGTATGGATCGAAAGACGAGAACTCTGTGGTTGCGTTGAATAGTGAGGGCCGTTCGTTTATAAGAGCAGCAGGGTTCAGGTCGGTCGTGTTGAGCAACAGCGATAGATACTGTTCGCTATGGTAGATGGCGTTACCCATGGTCCCGAAGATCAAGTCCTGATAGCGCTTTGCTGCTCGGATATCATCCGCGCTACTGCTGTGGTAAGGAAGAGCGAAGTTGTTAGCGAGCTTGAGCGTGACCGATCCTGTTCTCTGCATTGATATTAAATGATTGTTTGCCATGTTAATACGATCTCTACATCTTGATAATGTCCTTGCACCATCTGTAAGTTCTCGCGTGCCCAAAATGAAGTTCGTGGTTGCTGAGTAGAGTGTTTGGTCGTTGAGAGCAATGTCCGGCTCATTCTGCGTGACCCGGTCTTTTGATTTGATCACCGATCACCGCAACGGGTCATGACTTGCTCAGCGTGGTGCAAGGATGCAGTCGGACGCGCATGTTCAGCCAGGAAAAGATTGAGTGGCGGATCCTGTAACAATGGATTTGGCAATGGCCAGCAGAATATGAAGACCAGCGAGGAGGCGTTCACAGCATGTTGCAGGGTCACGATAGGTAAGACGCCAACATACCAAAGTCAGGAAAACGCGCTTTGACTGCTGGTGAAGTGGAATCTGTCGTCGTGGTGCAAGGTGACAGAAGGATGCTGCCCATGGGATAGAAGATATTCAGTACCACCGCTGGCCGTTTTTGCCTGAGGCATTTGCCACAAGGCCCGACCGCGCGTTGCAGCACTTGAGCTTGACCACCACTTGCGATCTCCCCTCATCCACGCCTTTTCGCCAACACCGACGCCCTTGTCTCAGATAACCGCCTTCGCGAACACCATAACACTCAGCGTCTCCGGCAATCGATCATCAAACGTCGACGATCCACCTGACCGCCCACCATGCGCCTTCCGCGCCTCC
>DAHZQE010000010.1:0-5218 GCA_027409005.1 Ferrimicrobium sp.
ACCCCGTCCCACGAGCACGCGCCTCCCTCCACACCCCACACGCGACCCCGCACCAATCGCGGGGCACGGGCGTCGTCACCCCGTGGTTCTTCTCGGCTGCCCACAGGGGTTCGCTGCTGCAGAAGTCCCGCTTCATTTGTACCGCGCCACGAGGATTGGCCCGCGGCAGAGTGGCAGATTGGAGAGCGGCAAAGCCCCGCGTGGAGAGGCAGACGGCTATTGCGCGGAGCAAGGTAGATTGTGCGGTACTTCTCGACTTGTATCTTTTCGTTCGTGCATGCGGTTTCTTCACGCGTAGCTGGACGACGCGCTGGGCATTGCTGAGGTCTGATACACGCTGCTCGGCGACAGTCGTAGACCGCTGGGCAGTCCCATCCCCGAATCGCCGAAGCTTCAAAGGTCGCGTCGCGGGCAGCTAGACGCGTACTCCCAGGGAACCAGGGGTTCGACGAGACACAGCAGGCTCACTTGATGATAGCACCCTTGCCACCATGTGGCCAGGCTCACGGCCACTGAGGCTGCCGGCACAGCTGTGCTCTGCACGCCTTCCATCCAACCTCACGATCCTGGTCGCCACGCAGGCCCGCATCTTCTGCTCGTCGGCACATCTCCACCGCGCCGCACCTGCACAGTCGGAGCCTGTCAAGACCATCCCTTACAGCGAACTCTCCATAGGCGTGCCAACCGAAGTCCGCACGGGCGAGAAACGCGTAGCAGTCACGCCCCAAAATGCCCGTCTGCTTCTGAAAAAGGGCTTCAAGCAAGTCCTTGTCGAGCACGGCGCGGGCTTCCAGGCCGATTTTCCAGCTCACGAGTACGAGGAAGCTGGCGCAACGCTCGTCAACGCCACGCGAGTATGGACCGACTCCGACATCGTGCTGAAAGTCAAGCCACCTCGTCTGAGGTCTACAACGCTGAGTCCCAACAACTTCATTTCGGGCTTCAAGGCCGGCGGAGTCATCATCAGTATGCTGCAACCGAACGTAGACAAGAACAAACGTATCATCGAGACCTACCAGGAGAAAGGGCTGACGAGCTTCGCCATGGACATGATCCCTCGGATCACCAGGGCGCAGAGCTTCGATGTTCTGTCCAGTATGGCGAACATCGCTGGCTACAAGGCCGTGCTGGAAGCTAGTAACCATTTTGGTCGGTACATGACTGGTCAAACGACGGCAGCTGGCAAGGTGCCACCGTGTAAGGTGCTGATCATTGGAGCTGGTGTGGCGGGTTTGAGTGCCATTGCGACCGCGAGACGGATGGGTGCAATTGTACGATGCTTCGATACGAGAGCGGCAACTAAGGAGCAAGTCCAGTCGCTGGGCGCAGAATTCATCGAAGTCGACATGAAAGAGGAGGGTTCCGGAGGCGGTGGGTACGCCAAGGTGATGTCCAAGGAGTTTATTGAGGCGGAGATGAAGCTGTTTGCCGATCAGTGCAAAGAAGTTGATATTTTGATCACGACTGCGCTGATTCCCGGCAAACCTGCTCCAAGGCTGATTACTGAGGAGATGATCGCCAGCATGAAGACGGGAAGTGTTGTGGTTGACTTGGCGGCGGAGAATGGTGGGAACTGCGAGCCGACTGTTCCCAATGAGCTGATCAACCACAAGGGTGTGACAGTGATTGGGTACACTGACCTTCCATCGCGACTGGCGACGCAGTCATCAACGTTGTACTCGAACAACATCACGTAAGCGGCCCGCCTCACCGGCCACCCGCGGTACTGACAGCAGTTGCAGCAAGTTCCTCCTCTCGATGTCTCCGAAAGAAGGCCACTTCGGCATCGATCTCAACGACGAAGTCGTCAGACGCTCAATTGTAACCTACAACGGCGAACTCCTTCCAACGCTTCCACCGGTCGCCCCGCCAGCGCCTGCGGCGCCAAAAGTCGAAACCGCCAAAGAGCCCGAAGTTGTGGCCCTCACGCCGTGGCAAAAGGCCCGCAATGAAGTTGCCACCCTCACAGCAGGCATGGGCACTGCTCTTGCACTTGGCAAAGCTACCGGTCCGCTGTTCATGAGCAATGTCTTCACTTTCTCCCTGGCTGGTCTGATCGGATACCGCGTTGTCTGGGGCGTAGCGCCTGCTCTGCATTCGCCGCTCATGTCCGTTACGAATGCCATCAGTGGCATGGTTGGTATTGGCGGTTTCTTCATCATGGGCGGTGGATACTTCCCGCAAACCATTCCACAGGTCCTTGGCGCGGCGTCAGTCCTGCTGGCTTTCGTTAACGTCTCCGGGGGGTTCGTGATCACGAAACGCATGCTGGATATGTTCCGGCGCCCGACTGACCCACCGGAGTATCCCTGGCTCTATGCGATTCCCGGCGTGCTGTTCGGAGGCGGGTACATTGCCGCGATGTCTACAGGGATGGCCGGATTGGTGCAGGCAGGCTACCTTGTCAGCTCCCTTCTCTGTATCGGCTCACTCACCGGGCTCGCCTCCCAAGCCACAGCCCGGTCGGGCAACCTCATGGGTATCCTAGGCGTCGGCTCCGGCGTCCTCGCCTCCCTCGCAGCTGTGGGCTTCGCGCCAGAAACACTGATCCAATGCCTCGCCGTCGCAGGAATCGGCAGCGTCATCGGAGGACTGCTCGGCCGCCGCATCACACCCACCGAACTCCCGCAGATGGTCGCAGCACTGCATTCCGTCGTCGGTCTCGCTGCGGTCCTGACATCCATCGGCTCGGTCCTCGCAGCCATCAACCATATCGATATGCTGCACATGGTGACCGGCTACCTCGGCGTGCTAATCGGCGGAGTCACGTTCACGGGCTCCATCGTCGCGTTCATGAAACTCGCTGGTCGCATGTCCTCCCGCCCCACCATCCTCCCTGGCAGACATCTGATCAACATCGGTCTCCTGACAGCCAACGTGGGAACCATGGGCGCTTTCATCGCCGGAGCGCCCGGCGCACCAGCCATAGCCGCTGCATGTTTGGTCACGAACACCGCTCTCAGCTTCGCCAAAGGCTACACGACCACAGCCGCGATCGGAGGAGCAGACATGCCCGTCGTCATCACCGTCCTGAATGCATACTCCGGTTTCGCGCTTGTGGCGGAAGGCTTCATGCTCAACTCGCCCATCCTCACAACCGTTGGGTCGTTGATTGGCGTCTCTGGCAGCATTCTGAGCTACATCATGTGCGTGGCCATGAACCGCAGTCTGACCAACGTCCTATTCGGCGGCATTTCCGCCCCAGCGACCACCGAACACAAGATCGAGGGCGAGATTACCAAGACGACGATCGAAGAGACCGCTGCTGCGCTCAAAGAAGCGCAGAAAGTCGTCATTGTGGTTGGCTACGGTATGGCGGTCGCTAAGGCGCAGTACCCGATTGCTGAGATCGTTGCGTATTTGCGGAGTCAGGGGGTAGAGGTCAAATTCGCGATCCATCCGGTGGCTGGACGGATGCCGGGACAGTGCAATGTCCTGCTTGCGGAGGCCAGTGTGCCGTATGACATTGTGTTGGAGATGGACGAGATCAACGAGGAAGGATTCGATGATGTCGATCTGACGTTGGTGATCGGGGCGAACGACACTGTGAATCCGATTGCATTGGAGAAGGACAGGTGAGTCGGCATTGCAGAAGTCCACGCCTGCCGCTGGAGGAGATTTGCTGACGATCTAAATTAGTCCCATCGCCGGTATGCCCATCATCGATGCCTACAAGAGCAAGCAGGTCATCGTGATGAAACGGGGCATGGGAAGTGGTTATGCGGACATCCCTAACCCGATGTTCTATCGTGAGTTGTTCCGAGGCTTCGGATGGTGAGGCGCATCGCTGACACAGTTGACAGAACCAAATACTCGCATGCTGTTCGGCGACGCCAAGGCAAGCTGCGATGCAATCAAAGCGGCGTTGGATGCTTCGAAGTGAACGCGATTGCGCGGCGGCATAGATCAGTCGCTGCGTTGCAATGTAGTTGATTGGAAATTGCTGAGGTATTCTGGATGATATGTCAGCCGGTCAAACATGGGTGGGGGTAAGTAGAAAGTCGTAGAGTACGTGTGGCCAGGCGGTGAGACATGTCAAGTACGAAACAAAGTCGGCAGTCTGCCGAAGTCAATTTTGACGGCTTCGGGGCCGTATCTGCAGGTCCATCTCACCGCACACCTTGTGCATGCTCTGTGGCATCATGTATGCAGCATTGGTTGCGGTCTCGTCCCGTCGTGCAGGGAGGGACCCTGGCCTTTAACGCCCGCAAATGCTCTCCCGATACGCCTGTCGCTCAAAGCACTTTCACCCCGTTGTCGCATCACCTTTACAGCCTCAGTACACCAGTCCGACTCGCCACGCCATCGAACAAACAGCAATTATCAACAGGCACGTACTGCCGCGTCACCACTTTGATCACCTCCTGCGCCACTAGTCCTCCCGTCAGTGACGCAACGTTGTGCAGCTCTCCTGCACCCGCTCTGCACAGCTCGGTGCAGTACCCAGTAATCTTTTCCTTGATCTCGCTGTACTCCGGATCCTCGACAAACGTCCCCGCTTCCTTGATTAAGGAGTCGGTGATGGTATGCGCGATACCTATCATCTTGGCTGTGTCGGCCTCGAAGTCTCCCGCATCCGAGCCAGGCACGCGAGGAGCTTCGCCGCCCGCTTCCGAGGACGCGGAGAAGTGAGTCGTGAGGAAGCTATCCCAGGCCACAAAGGCGATGTACAAGCCCACGAGGCTGTCTGGCATTGTGAGCTCGTTGGCCATCGCTTTCGCGCGCTCGCCGAACTTGATCGGTGTACCTGCTTGTGCGATTTGGAACGGTCGGCCGCGGACAAGATGGATGTGAGCGGCGCCTTTACAGAAGTTCTCGATATCTTTATCGTCGATGGCGTGCTTTGGCGAGCAAGAGTGTTGCTTTTCGAGTTGGCGGACAGTGGCAGTGACTTCTGCGCAGTCTTCGCGAGCTTTCGTTTTGTAGATGTTTTGGAGAGTGATGTAGTCTTTGCTGTAGGCCTTCATGTCTGGTACTGCGCCGGACAGAGGGAGCTGGTTGTGCTTGGTATAGAATTGACCGACCGCGTTGGCAATGAACCAGAATGGAGCTGAACCTGCTGTGAGATTCTGTGCTTCGGGCGCGACAAAGATGGCGCGGACGTCTGAGGGTACTGTGGGCGGATTGAGGGATTTGAGAACGGCAGCGGAGGCTTCTTCAAAATTCTCTTCGTTCATGTCGCCTGCGCGGACCATGTTGCGAAACTCGGTCTTCTCCT
>DAHZQE010000420.1:0-3400 GCA_027409005.1 Ferrimicrobium sp.
TCAGCTGCAGAGTTAGTAGCACTGCTGATTTGCGGATTGGGACTCGGCTGATACTTGGTAGTGGACACATCGGCGTTTGTTGGGCAGATCTGCGCGATGAAGAATTGCAGTGCTTTTGTAACTCCCCGCCAACTTCCACTAGCTTTCGCGCGGAATTTCGCTGACAATCACATGAGATCTCTGTCGGGGACAATTTTTACGACTCTGGCGTCGACTTCACCACCGCGGGCATCCTTCGCTTCCAGGAAGCGTGGGTCGACATGTACAGCCAAGGCGTCTTCGAATACGCTCCGTGGTATCAGTGCATTGGCAACCATGATGTTGTGCCTGGTCAAAGTGGCGTCGATTTCGAGACCAAGGTCGCTCCGGTCTATGACGATCGCTGGTACTTTGTGGGTTCTGTGAAATTGCAGATCATCTGGCATGAGAGGCTGATTATAGCAGGGGACCGAAGGCAAGCCGTACTACACCTACGATCTCGAGGGCAAGGACGGGGCAGCAACATTTGTCGTTCTGGATTCTGACTGCTTCGTGGAGTCTTACCAGAAGGTCAGATCGTGTTGCTTCTCCGATGTTCCCTTTTAGCTAACATCATTTTGACCACAGGATACCTCGGTGTACTTCAACTCCTACACCAAACGCTGTCACGAATCGCGACAGGAGCAAGTAGACTTCCTCTCGAAGACCTTCAGCGAGTCCAAAGCTGAATGGAAGTTCCTGCAAGTTCATCACCCGTACTACTCCGCCGCGGAGAACGTCACCGACCTGCAGCCTCTCATCGAGATCGTTACTAAGCACCATGGCACGGTTCTGAATGGGCATGATCACTGCATGGGCCACTTTTATGGCAACAACACCAACTTTGTCCTCTCCGGGGGTGCTGGCTACCCGCAAGCGGGCGATTGCAACAATGGCACTGCGCCGGGTCCCTACGCCAAGTTCTTGGGCGCCAATTCTCTCAGCGGTAGGTGGTCCAAATTTGGACATCCTAAGTACCGTACAATATGCTGATACACTTCCGACGCAGCTGCGAATGGGTTCGCGACGATGGACATCAGCAGAGACGTGGTCAATGTCGAGTACTATCTTCGCGACATGACTTTCGAAGGTGGAGACCTTTTCAAGGTGCCGTACGATTTGAATCCGTCGTACGCATTCCAAATCACGGAGCACGCTTGTTAAATTTCAAAGGCATCAATATGGGTGGGAGCCATCGAGGCGTTCGGCGAGGTCGGCTCTGCCTTCGAAAACGTAGAGAGTGTTAACTTCGGCGACCGAGTATGATGCTGAAGAGGTGGAGATCTAGGTTAGCAGACCCTCGAGACGACAGTCCGCTACTTGAAGCTCGCGACCCAAACATCCATCGCTCTCACACCTTTCTTGCCCTCAGGCACAGTTTGCAGGCTCGCCTGACATGCATCTTGAAGAGCAAACACAACGGCTCTTTCTCGTTCATCGGCGACCATATCTTGCACCTCGTCCGAGAAGGACTCGGACAGAGATGCTGAGACCTCCCACTGCCCATCTAGTAGTCCCTCTTCCGGTTGCACCAAAGCCTCGCGCTCCAGCTGCCAACCAGCTTTGACCGCCAGTTCTCCCAGCCTTTTAGGCGCGAGCAGTGAGCGGATATTTGAGTGGCTCTGGGTCTTTCGACACTCCAGCGAAGCTTGCGCCAGCGAGGCAAGGACATGTGTTTGGGCGGATGGCTGACTTGCCACCAGTGACCATTCAGCGAGGAGGAGACGCTTGCTGTGCTGCTTCAATGCGCGGAACGTCTCAAGTATCAGCGTCGGAGAGGAGAAGTACCAGAGGCAATGAGCCAGCACTGTAGCGTCGAAAGCCGGTGCAGATGAAGGTCGAAGAGAAGCCAAGTAATCTAGGGGTGACTGCTGAACCCAAGTGATCCTCTTGCCCAACGCACCTTTGGATATGTGGCTTTGAGCCTGGCCCAGCGTGTATGGGGCACCGTAGGTAGGCTCGGCGGGATCGACAGCCACCACCGTGCCATCATCACCCGTGACAGCAGCGAGGGCTGTCGTACAGTCGCCTTGGCCACAGCCTAGCTCCAGTACTTTAGATCCCGCATCAATTGCCCATTGCTCGATCAAGCTCAGGCGGTGCTGTGTTTGATGGTACTGGAGGCTGAAATTTCGCGGGTCGTGGAGCGAAAGGCGTGCGATCGCTGCGGCGTCAACCTGGGCTGCCATCTTCTGCTTGGCGCGGCCGCTTGCCTGGTATGAGGTCTTGATGCCTCGCTCTCACTGTTTTGCAGCCGCTGTGAGTCATGTGAGTCCGACATATAAGGGGGCCCTCATGTAGCTGCCTCGTGGGTCACTATCGACATGAAACGCTTCGCGCTTGCAACTGCCCGTTTTGAGGTGTTTCAGTTCAGCTCAGCTGCATCTCAACGTCGACAATGCCCGTGCGTAGCGTCTATACTCGCTGGAATGCCTCATTAGTCGGACCGCAATCAATACTACAACGCCTTCGAGCAGCTACAATCCGATTCCATTTCGTGGCAATGGCGGCCTTCAACTTGGCTAGTGTCGATTGTCCGCAACCGTTCCCAGCACAGACTCCGTAGCAATTTCTGCAGTCACGAGAAATGATTGAGTCGCCTGTCTATCCGTAAGCAAGACGAAGAGCAGATGTCCGGAGTGCCGTCCTTATCTGCTCCTCCCATCCTGGACCAGCGCAACATCAGTTTGGTTGGCAGCTTTCCCAGGTCCCACAACCATCATCCGGCTGTCTCACATTACTCAGCATTACTCTCGACTCCCGATGTCCATTGCCTCGAGCCTTTACCTCGAAACGCTGGCTGCTGCATTGCGCGAGCCGAGCCACCTTTAGATCTCGCGCACGCCCAAGCCCCTAAGGCCCCGGAGCCTTGGCGCGACGAGTACGGCAACCGCTGAGCCATAAGCAAGCTGCCCATACTCTGCCTACCTACTAGTAAGCTGCGGTGGCAAAGTTGAGATACCACTTGTAATCTTCTCCACACCTCTTTCGCTTCGGCCCAGGGCTCAATACACGCCAAGGGTGATTGCAAAGTCTGGCAGTGCGAATGAAGCGGGGGCCACGAGTCAAAAGATGATCTGATGCCATCGAACCCGGCCGGTTCTATGGCGGGAGAATTGTGGTAGGCCTCAACCCTGATTACAACCCTTCGGGACAGGTACCCGGCCCTGGCATCAGGGGGTGTTTAGGCTTGGAACTCGATCATGCTCATATAGCAAGGCGTCTTGCCGAATCCCAGCTCATCCGTGAGCCCCCCGAAGCTACACTGAGCGTATCAATACACGACAGTGGCTGTCGAAATCTCCTGCAGAGGTTGTTGGACATTGTCGGGGATGGACTGGCCCTTGGCGTCCCGAGAAGCGCAGTTAGGGAGGCGTTCGGG
>DAHZQE010000053.1:0-5548 GCA_027409005.1 Ferrimicrobium sp.
AGCTACAGCTTACGATAGCTGGCTCGACTGTGTCATGAGAGAGTGGCATTGTTCAGAAGAGTCTGGTTAACTGCAGCTGGCGAAGAGGCTCGCTCACGCGTGCGATACCCACAGTCGCTATTCGTTCGTTACTATTCACCGCACGGCAATCTCATGATTTGACATGGCTAGCTTGACTTCCGGCGTCATCACTGCTGGTCGGCTTTCCTTCTTCGCCAGCACAGCCTCCAGCGCATCTTGGAGCTCAAATTCCTCCAATACCGCACCGAAGCTGAGATTGTTGTTAGCAAGGCCTCTCGTGCTTCACCTACAGGAGAACGCACCCGTAGCATCGTACTTTTGAACTCAAGTCGTTCTTGATGCTGTCGAAATCCCCTGGCTCCAGCTCGCCGAGTCTCGGATGTCGCAGCATTGTCGTCCAAGCCATGACCGGCGTAATCTCGGTGGAGTGATCGAACGGTAGCCGATTACTCAGGTCGAGAAGTTTTGCCAGCCCATCGAGCCCGGGCTTCCCTTCCATCTGTCCCCTTGCGACGGCGCCTGGATCAGGGAACTCGTACCGTTCCTTTGGCTTGTTCATTATGTGTGACTGTGGTGGTGCACTAGCCATCAACGCATGACCTGACATGTGCTCGTGATCACCATCGTCGGGGTTCTCCATTGGATGATGGACGGAGTCTTCGGGGTTGTGCGAGCGGACGAGGAGGTATTGCATGTGATCCATGCAAGGTCGTTCGAGCCTGGCAGTAAGCGTGAGCTATGTCAGCGAGTCTTCGGTGCCAGCGGCAAAGCGTACCATATCCTCGCCAACTGCTAACGCTGTGGAGGCGGTGAAGGGTACGGGAATCGTTGCTCGGGCCAGTGCATTCCTTGGTCGGGAGTGTAGACGGGTCTGCCATGGGCGTCATACGTCAAGACGAAGTCGATGCCGATCTGGTCATAGTCCAGATTGTTGTTCGGCAGCTGAGCCATACTCTGTCCGTTGGCTCCGCGTCCAGTTGTAGACTGACCGGCGACGGCCATCCCACTGCTCGGTCGAGCCGAAGGACTAAAGCCGCTGCTCTCCGTATCTGGACCATAGCTACCTGAGATGCTGCCACTTGAGCTGGGTCCACCAGATCCGTAGCTGCCAGCATTCTCGGATCGCTTGAGCAGCAGAGGCACGGGTCCGACGTCGTACTGGATGCCGTGGGCTGCTAGCACTTCGCGAAGCTTGCGGTTCTCTTCGACGACAGCATCTCGCTCCTTGCTGGTGTTGGAGAAGAGCTCCTTCAGACGAAGAACTTCTTGCTCAAGGGCCTTGATGTACATTTCTTTCCGCTCACGATGTGTCCTATTGGGGGTCAGTATTGAGCAGCCAATTGTGCCAGAGCAAGGGCCTTACCGTTGTGCTTGACGATTCAACTCCTGACGTCGGGTGAGAGCAGGCTTGCTATCAGGTTTAGGGCCCCTCCGCTTAGGTGGCTGACCATCTGAGTGCCGTAAGCGCGGCACGGACAAGTGCAAATGTCGACCCACGAGTTACCTTTCGTTTGCTTTTTGCTGATGTTCTTGAGGAAGTCGAAGCCGCTCAGGGGACTTTTGTCTCCGCTTGCGGAGGTACTCCCGCCTGTGGAATCCGAGACGATTAGTACTAGCGCTTGTGTAGACTGATGAAGCCGACGTCGCTATCATCGCTGAACTGCAAAGTGTGCAACGTGTCGCAACGTCTGCTTTGCAACGAGCCTCCAATGGCGAGATTGACGTACTATAGGGTTCGGCCTGCATGTTGAGAGCTTCGCGCACACTCTCCTCGGCTTTGATTGGCGGTTTGTTCAGACCTGAGCTGTGATGTCGAGAAAACGCGCCCTCGATGCCGATTTGTAGTGGTAGGGATTCCTAAGAGTTGTGTCAGTATCCGGGCTTTCGGTACAAAGATTGCCACGATGGCAAGATCGCTCAAGCCTGGCCTTGCGAGGAGCACCAAGAGAGCAGGAGACTGGTGCGAACAAGGCTAGAGCATCGTACGAGAGCGTGTGCTTGGGCCTCGGGACTGGGCTAGACTCACCTCACGGCTCCAAGACACGGCCAAACGTTGTTGCAGGCGAAGTTTCCTGTCACAGTATGTGGGTGTTGGAAAGTCCAGCTGGTCCCGGGACGTGCATCTGAAGACGTCCTTCGTCTCAGATATGATTGTTGCCAGTGGCTTGATGTCCGGCGGTCCTGATCGCCGGCCCAGCCAGCAGCGCGGCGGGGCAGCAGTCTCAGCCTCGTCGTCCGTCCAGCGGTGCTCGCGGAGCCAGACGTGCCGGTCCTTGGGCGAGCGCTTCGCTTTGTCATGCAGTAATGGCTGCTGACGCGAGCTACGCGGGCTACGCGAGCGCGAAGTAGAGCAATGGTGATTACACACCACACTCGGTATCGATCCCGTGACGTCGTTCGTCAACCCCAACAGCAAATGTACAACGGCTGGACGGCACTGAAAGTGGCTATGTCGATCTTTGGAATGCAATCAACGCGCGCCCTTCGCTGCGCCGCGGACAGGAAGTGGTGGAGAGAGTGAGCCGAAGGCCGCGTAGGCCCAGCTGAAGAAGACGGAGTGTTGGACGCAGTCACCTGACCAGCACCCGTGGGCGGCGCCGCAGCTCAGTGTCACAGTGGCGCTGAGACAAACCGCCCAGCCAGATCCTGTTCGAGACCTTGCGTAGCGCCCTGGCAAATTGCCGGATGCGCGACCCGGCACGCCCGGAAGCCACTGTATGGATACTGTAGATACCTTGTACGTGGCTCGAAGGTGGGGTCAGTGGTGCGGCTCGGTGACAGTTGCCCGCGGCCGCTCTTCCCTCCCCCACCCGAGAATCAGTCCGACGAGAAAAGCTCCGGCGCAATGCCAGACGTGTCGTGCATAACGGCCGCAGAACGGGATGACGCTCGAGGACAATGCCGAGCCTGACGGGACGACTTTCGAGCAAGCCATTGCGCTTGCAGCTCTACCTCATTGCCCGCTGTGCGCTGCTGGTGCTCCCGTGGTTGGCGCAGCTCCTCGCCGCCGACATTGTCCTGTCTGCTCTGCTTCCCTGGTCGGCAGCCTTCCCGGACCTGTGCTACAACCTCTCGTCGCGCATCGCCGAGTCGATATGGCGTGGCGTACAGAACATCTTCACCCAGGCGAACAGGGCCGAGATCGTGGTGTCTGGAGCGGACTGCCTGCCGGATGGCGAGAGCGCGGTCGTGGTATCGAATCATCTTGAATGGTCCGACTTCTACATGATCCAAGAGTTGGCGGAGAGGAAAGGCATGCTGTCGAGGTGCCGCTGGTTCGCCAAAACCCAGCTGAAGTGGGTGCCGTTCTTGGGTTGGGGCCTTTGGGCCATGGGTATGCCGCTGGTCAGTCGCAATTGGACAGAGGACCGGAAAGAGATAGAGCGGGTTTTTGCAGGTGTCTTGCAGCGAAGATGGCCGATATGTATGCGTACATATGCTTGTATCATGAATGGCAGCGGAAGTTGACAGACGGTGCCAGGGCTCATTGCGTACAGCGAAGCGACGCGGTATACTTCGGCAAAGCGACTCCAGGCGGAAGCGTGGTGTCGGGCAAACGACAGACGTCTCGGCCAGCATGTCCTTTACCCTCGCACCAAAGGCTTCATAGCCTGCGTGCAGACGCTGCGGCAGACACAACACGTGAAAGCGGTGTACGACGTGACCATCGCATATGCAAAAGATGACGTCCAGTTCCAGTCACCGCCTCAGTTCTTGCAGACACTCATGCTCCCGAGACTGCGAGACAAATGGCGGTTCCTTGTCCATGTCGAGAGGCACAGACTTGAAGATTTGCCGAAGGACGACAAGGGACTCGCGATGTGGTTGGAAGACTGCTGGGTCAGAAAAGGAGAGCGGCTTGAAGAGCTTCGTGGACGATTGAAGCAGGGCTTGCCATGGGATGCGCAGTGTCTAGCTCTACCGAAGCAAGATTAGTGATGTACTTTTTGTAGTCGTCTCCCCAACGCCATCGACTCATCAGCTCCGCCATTGGCAGGCGCAACCACCGTCACCTCCATCGACACCTCCGTACTTGATGCCGTGCTTCCCCCGCTTGTACACATCAGCGTCGCCGTTGGTTGGGCCCGCCGCTGGATTGACAAGAACTCCTTCAAATCCTCGGTCTTCACTGATCCATCTCTTCGCGTTCACATTCACCTCCCCGTTCGTCTCAAGCCCATAGCAGTACACACCCTTCAGCTTCGCGTGCCCACCGTGACGGTCGAGAGTCACGGTCACATGGTATGGGAATGATCCAGAGCCGGAGAAATCGTTGGCGGTACCGTTCGCCGCAGGCAGTCCGCTCAATGGAATTATGTCACCCAGGGCCGAAGCCATGCCTTTCTTGGTCCAGATCTGAACATGCATCCGGGTTTGTGACCATGTGCAGACTGCGGAAGCGTTGGTCAAGGGGACATTGCTCGCAGTGTTGCCACCGAGATCGTTGGAGCTGCCCGTTGTATTGGACGAATTGATCGATATAAGGACGGTCCGATCAAAATAAGTGTAGAAGCCATAATGCTCAGTCTCCTCTCCACGATCGTACAGACGAAGTGGCTGTGCTTCGACATAAGGGTAAAGGATGGGATCAGCGGGCTTCCCAGAACCAAGTACTGCGGGTCGCGGGATGCTCTGTGACGCCGTCGTAGAGGCGTTGCTCGTCGCAATCATATTGGCTGCGTGTACATGCGGGTATGGGTTGCCTCCGCGCTTCACCAAACTGGACGAAGCCACCAATACCATCGGGTTTAGCAACGAGAGATAGAATGGTGTCTGCTCGCCATTGTACGGTATGCTCGTGTTGTCGGTGTACTGTCCCAGGAACATTTGATCATCGTGAGTCGGCGGTGCCGGATCTGAAGCGAAGACCGAGCTTGACCAGAAACTCCTGCGTACGATGCTCGAGGCATGCGTACTGGCGCTGGCAACAGACCGCTTCGTTATCTCGGTTTCATTGCGTGCTACCGTGCCATTGCGGAAGCGGATTTCCAGGCGGAAGCTGGGCTGATCGCCAGATCCTCGACCATCGGGGGCGGCGCAGGTCCACAGGCTCCGAGGCGCGACACAACCACTGACGTGATTTGCAGTTCTGGGCTGCGCAATCGTTGCGACGCCAGTAGGAAGCGGCGGGAAGCCCGTGAGGTTGAGCCATTCGGCCTGAACTGGCATGTCGCCATGTCTTTGTGGGATGAAGAGCACCAGCATGACCACCAGCATTACCAACGAGAACGCGAAAATAGACACCAGCGTCCAAAAGAACCGTCGATACCACGGCACGTGCAGTATATCGTCCTGCGCACATCGGTTGGTTAATTGACCGAAGCGATCTGCGCCAAGCCGCGGTTGCTCAATGTATGCCCGCGGTGCTGGAAAGAGCTCTTTGTCGCCGTCGGTGATTCCAAGGCCCAACGAATCAGACGAGGCATTCCGTGCGTGCACGGCTGGCCGTGGAGGGACCTCTGCTAAAGCGTCGGTAACATGGCGGGGGACAAAGTTCGGGTCCGAGGCAGCGACTGACTCCGGAATA
>DAHZQE010000056.1:0-5966 GCA_027409005.1 Ferrimicrobium sp.
CATCATCGATGGTCTTGGCTCAACCGAGATGCTCCACATTTTTCTGGCTAATCGTCCTGGTCAGATACGCTACGGATCGAGTGGCGTACCAGTGCCAGGTTACGAGGCCCAGCTACTAGACGAGAATGGCTCGGTTGTGACCCTTCCAGATACCATCGGTGAACTCGTAGTGCGTGGGTACTCAGCTGCCGATGGTTATTGGAATCAGCGTGACAAATCGCTAGCCACCTTTAGGGGACACTGGACACACACCGGCGACAAGTATCTAAGAGACGACGACGGTTTCTACTACTACGCCGGTCGTTCCGACGACATGATGAAGGTCAGTGGGAACTGGGTTTCACCATTTGAGGTTGAGTCTGCGCTCATAGCTCATCCAAAGGTTCTCGAGGCCGCCGTCGTCCCGTGGAAGGACACTGACACACTGATAAAACCCAAGGCTTATGTCGTGCTTCAACCTAAGGTTGTCGCCACCACCGAGCTAACCGTCGAACTCCAGGCCTTTGTCAAGGAACAAGTTTCACCTTGGAAGTATCCACGATGGATTGAGTTCGTCGAGGAACTCCCAAAAACCGCTACCGGCAAAATCCAGCGCTTCAAACTTCGAGAATCGTGAGCACGCTATCGACGCTTCATCACGATACCGCAACCCTCGAAGTTGCCGGTTGGATGCCCAGCGGTGAGCTGCGTGGGGATCTCGAGATTGTTCTTCTACACGAGGGGTTAGGGTGCGTCGCGATGTGGAAACAGTTCCCACAACAATTGGCTGACCGCATCGGAGTTCGAGTCGTTGCCTATTCACGGGCAGGTTACGGTGGTTCAAGTAGCGTCGAACTGCCACGACCTCTCGACTACATGCAGCGCGAGGCTGACGAGGTACTGCCAAGTTTGTTAGCCAAACTCTCTCCTAGGCCCAGGGTTATCGTTGGCCACTCAGACGGGGCCACTATTGCGTTAGCCTATGCCGGTTCGCATCGAGATGAGCTCCTAGCTGGTGTCGTCGCGATCGCTCCCCACGTGATCACAGAGGACGTCACGATCGCATCGATCGAACGCGCTAAATATGACTTCCTGCAAGGTGATCTCGCCCAAAGACTGGCACGCTACCACGGTGCTAATCTATCCACCGCTTTTTGGGGTTGGAACGACGTTTGGCTCGACCCTGACTTCCGTACCTTCTCTATCCTCGACCGGCTTGACAACATCGATATTCCACTGCTCGTCATACAGGGTACCGAGGATAACTATGGAAGCATGACGCAGCTAGAGCTGATCCAATCAAGGGTTCCGTCGGCGGTCATCGCCCCCATCGATGGAGCAAACCACTCCCCTCATCTCAGCCATCCAAACTATGTCATGAGCCGACTTGAGAACTTTTTCGAGCGTGAGATCTGCGTACCCTCCTCAACGAGCGAGAGGAACGAGCAATGACACCAGCCAGTGACCACCTTGGACATGCAATATATTGCAGTTCAAACTATCTTATCGGTAATTATACTGCACTCAAGGAGAAGCGATGATTGACCTACGCACCCACCCAGACCGCTACCACCATTGGACACTCAAAATCGGCGATCGACAAGCGGAGCTGGTCTTGAATGTCGATGAGCATGAGACGGTAGGCGATGGGTACGAGCTCAAAATGAACTCCTATGACCTAGGGGTAGATATCGAACTCGCAGATGCCTTAGAGCGGCTACGGTTCTCACACCCGGAGATCACCACAGTGCTGGTCAGGTCAGCCAAGGATCGTGTCTTCTGTGCAGGAGCTAACATCGGAATGCTCGCCGGCGCCTCTCATCAGCACAAGGTGAACTTCTGCAAATTCACCAACGAAACAAGGCTCTTTCTAGAAGATACACCGGCTCACTTCATCGCCATCGTAGAGGGAACGGCAGCAGGCGGTGGGTACGAACTTGCCTTGAGCTGCGACACCATCGTTCTAGTCGACGACGGCTCCGCCTCGGTTTCACTTCCTGAGGTTCCGCTGCTCGCCGTCCTACCCGGAACGGGCGGACTAACTCGGCTCACCGACAAGCGCAAAGTCCGTCGAGATAGAGCCGACTATTTTTGCACACTAGAGGAGGGAGTGCGCGGCCATCGTGCCAAAGAGTGGAATCTGGTCGACTATGTGGTCCCTCGCTCCGGTCTCCCGAGTCTTCTCGATTCACTAACGCCCTCCATCGATGAACCCCACCAACGTCATGCGACAGGCATCGTCCTCAATGAGCTCACCCGAGAACTCACCGCAGACTCGATCGACTACACACATATTCACGCGCACTTCGACCGCGCCAACGGTGTCGCGAATATAACCATCCAGGGACCGGATGTCACTCCAGAAACACCAGCTGAACTCCTTGCCGAAGGTGACGCTTCCTGGTTGATCGCTACCGCCCGTGAATTCAATGATCTCATCTGTCATCTACGCTTCAACGAGCCAACGCTTGGAACCCTACTCTTGACTACCCAAGGAGACCACACGGTCGCGCAGCACTATATCGAGGCCATCGAACTCTGGCGCGACGAGTGGATAGTTGGTGAAGGGCTTGCCCTTTGGAGTCGCACGCTTGCAAGACTCGATCTAACATCGCGATCGCTCATCACCGCTGTCGACTCCAACAGCTGTTTTGTGGGACCACTCGCCGAGCTCGTTTTTGGTGCCGACCGTTCGTTCTATCTTGACGATGGAGACGCAAGGCTGACGGTTAGTCGAATCAACCTTGACGCCTTTCCAATGATGAATGGGATTTCGCGCTTAGCTTCACGCTTCTGGGGAGAGCCAACCCGCTTGGAGGAGCTGACGGCGGTGTTGAATCAGGCGCTTGATGCCCAAACGGCGGAGCATCTCGGTCTTGTCACATTCATCCCAGATGCATTCGACTGGGATGATGAGCTTCGACTTGCCCTCGCTGGACGCAACTCCTTCTCACCTGATGCTCTCAGCGCTATGGAGGCGAACCTCCGATTTGTCGGCCCCGAGACCATGGCCACAAAGATCTTCGGCCGCCTGAGCGCGTGGCAAAACTGGGTCTTCAACCGACCCAATGCGGTAGGCCCAGAAGGAGCACTGCAGCGTTACGGCACGGGGCTCACGGCAAGCTTCCAACGAGAAAGGATCTGAAATGGAACTCATCGATTACGACGCACAAATACCCAACAACGTCTCGCTAGCGAGCGACGAACGCCTCAAACGAGCACTCGAACAGTGGCATCCAGGCTACCTCAACTGGTGGAATCAGATGGGGCCGAACGGCTTTTCCGAGTCAGAGGTCTACCTGCGTACCGCTACGGGTGTCGACCCCAAAGGTTGGGCACAGTTCCAGTACGTGAAGATGCCAGAGTACCGTTGGGGTATTTTTCTTGCCCCAGGTGATCCCGAACGTCGTATCGGTTTTGGTGAACATCTCGGTGAACCGGTATGGCAAGAGGTGCCAGGTGAATACCGCGCAATGCTCCGTCGCCTGCTGGTAGTGCAAGGCGACACCGAGCCCGCCAGTGTCGAGCAGCAACGCCATCTAGGTGCCACCGCTCCCTCACTCTATGACCTTCGCAACCTCTTCCAAGTCAACGTAGAGGAGGGACGTCATCTATGGGCGATGGTCTACCTCCTCCAGCGTTACTTCGGACGAGATGGCAGGGAAGAGGCTGAAGCCCTCCTGACCCGGCGCTCCGGTGACGAAGATCGCCCTAGAATGCTCGGCGCTTTCAATGAAGATACCCCCGACTGGCTATCGTTTTTTATGTTCACCTTCTTCACCGACCGCGATGGCAAGTATCAGCTCGAAGCCCTAGCACAATCCGGGTTCGACCCTCTGGCGCGTACGACTCGATTCATGCTTACCGAAGAGGCCCACCATATGTTTGTCGGCGAAAGCGGCATCGGTCGTGTCATCGAAGCAACCGTCAATGCGATGAAGGCATCCGCAATCGAGGACCCCTATGACACCGACCGAATCCGTGCACTCGGGGTGATCGACCTACCAACGTTGCAGCGCTACCTAAACTTCCACTTCTCGGTTAGCTTGGATCTCTTTGGAGCAGAGGCCTCGTCCAACGCCGCGAACGCCTTCGCTGCAGGGCTAAAAGGCCGGTTCAATGAGCACAAAATAGACGACGACCACCAGCTTGCCTCGGCTACCTACCCCGTGCTTCGCCGCGACGGTGATAACATCGTGGCTCGCGATGAGCCAGCCCTCACGGTCTTAAACGCGCGCCTCAGAGATGACTACGCCAATGACTGTACCAACGGTGTAAAGAGATGGAATAAAGCAATCGAGAGGTCGAGCATTCAATTCCAACTCAGCTTGCCCCACCTCGGCTTCCACCGTCGTGTCGGCGAGTTTCAGATGATGCCCATCGACCCCGATGGCCATATTGTGCCATCAACAGCCAGCTTCGACGACTTTACTGCGGAATACCTACCAACCGCCGCAGACCGTAGCTACATCAACTCACTAATGCAACCAGTCTATGATCGCGGAACTTATGCGAGTTGGATCGCAGCACCCAAGGTCGCCATCGACAACAAGCCCGGGGATTTTGAGTTCGTTCGCCTGCACGCATGACCATCACCTCTGGCCTCCTAAGGCAACATCTGATCGACCCCGAGGTCTGTATTCGCTGCAATACCTGCGAAGAGACCTGTCCTATCGATGCGATCACTCACAACGACGACAACTACGTCGTTGATCCCAACATCTGCGCATCCTGCGGTGACTGTTTGGGACCGTGCCCAACGGGTGCCATTGATTCATGGCGGATCGTAACCACTCCTCACCCAATCGAAGCGCAGTTGGGTTGGGATCTGCTGCCCGACGACGCCGAGGAGGTGGTTGACCAAGAGCACGAGTTCTCCTTAACCGACAACGACGTGCAGGCACTCCTCGATGTCGCTCATCAATCCGCACCTAGAGCCGTCGCCCCGGCGAGCGCAAGTGCACCACACCTTAACATCGCCACTCGGCGCTCACCGATGACCGCCACCGTGACTGGGAACTACCGAATCACGGCGGCTAACACCGAGTCCGACGTGCATCATATAGTTCTCGATCTCGGAGCTCAGGCCTTCCCAATCCTCGAGGGGCAGAGCGTGGGGGTCATCCCACCTGCATCCACCGATACCTCACAGAACTCGGTCATTCGACTGTATTCTGTCTGTTCACCACGTGATGGTGAACGCCCAGCCCACAACAATCTTGCTCTCACCGTCAAGAGGGTGGCAGACAATGGGCATGGTCAGCCGGGACTGGTCTCAAACTACCTCTGTGATCTCAGCAAAGGCGATGAGGTCGTGTTGGTAGGACCCTTTGGCGACTCCTTCTTGATGCCCACCGACCCAGCAAGCAATCTAATCATGATCTGCACGGGGACTGGCTCCGCACCCTTCCGCGCTATGACTGAATACCACCGCCGACACCTTCCAGCTGGACCCGGCAGACTAATGCTCTTCTTTGGTGCTCGCACTCGCGCCGAACTACCCTATTTTGGACCTCTCATGCAGCTAAAACCCTCCCTCATCGACATCGAGCTATGCCTTTCTCGAGAGCCCGAGCTACCTAGTCGCCACGTTCAAGATGGTCTTCGTGATCGCATTGAAGATCTATGCGAACTCCTGAATCAAGACCAAACCTATCTTTATCTGTGCGGGGTTAAGGGGATGGAGAACTCGGTTCGCTCGGTGCTAGCTGAAACGATTGAAGACTGGGGCGCACGCGAACTGAGGCTCACGGCAGAGGGTCGTCTGCACATCGAGACCTATTAGTTGCCACCGGATCAAGGAGACCACTAGATCATCGCGAACAGTGTGGAGCGACTTGTCCATGCCAGGCCATGTTCGGAACATGGTCTCCGTCAGCCGACCTCAGCGAATCAGAAGCTCTGCGACTCGGTATGCAAGATCGAGGGATTGGCGTGCATTCAACCGCGGGTCACAGATGGTGTCGTAGGCACGGGAAAGCTCCTCC